>JAUYKR010000007.1 GCA_030699855.1 bacterium | reverse complement strand
TGAAATCCTCTTCGAGCGCATTCCCCTGTTCTTGAAGCTATGCTTCCAACAACTCTACCTGCTTTTGCCGATAAGCTTGCTGGGTTTGTTCTTGGTAAAGAATCGAGGTGTAATGACCTTTCTCCTGTTGGCGTTACTCGGCAATCTCTTCTTCGGGCTCAGCTATCAACGCTTTGATATTTCCCCCTATTTTATCGTCAGCTTTCTCATTCTGAGTATTTTCCTGGCCCACTTGCTGGAATGGGTTAAAGACTCCTATCTTCACCGATCTTCCTCACTCGCCATGCTGGCGCTTATACCGCTGTCGCTGCTCGTGATGAACCATGGCCAGGTTGACCAATCAAAAAATACGGCTGCTGCCATCATGGTAGAAAGTGTTCTGGAGAAAATCGGGCAGGATGCCATCATTATTTCCACGGACTTTACTCAACACGAGTACTTTCTGTACTACCTCATCGGAGAGGGATTGGAGAAGAAAAATGTATACGCTGTTAATCCCGATGAGTTTTCTGTAGAAGCCATTCAGTCCTATCTGCGCGGAGAAAAATCCCTGTACCTGCCGCTCAAAAGAATTGAAGCACCCCTCCAACTCAGCGTGTACGTCTTGAGCCCCATTCACCGACAACTCCTGGAGCGATCCGGCATCAGACTTCAGCAAGAGGATCCGAATCTCTACCGAATCCTGAAATAGGCCCTTAAAACAAGGTGCTGAGACCATAGTTGGAAATCTTGTAGTCGGTATGGGAAGCGATGCCGTACTCGCACTCTCTATCCATCTCCTCGGTGCGAATCTGAATCTCCATCGGCTGTTTTCTGTTGCCAGATAAGGGGTAGGCCGTGGTATGAAGGGATTGGTAACCGTTCGCTTTTGGCTTTCGGATAAAATCCTGAAATTTTTTTAGAGAGGGATTCATGTTCGCATGAACTATCTCCAGAGTACGATAACAGTCTTGTTCGGTCCTGACGATGACTCGGAGGGCCAGACGATCATCTATCTCTCTAAAGTTTTTCCGCTTGGAAAGCATCTTTCTATGGCTGGAATAGAGGCTTTTAATTCGGCTCTCCAACCGGAACGGAATGCCTTCCTTCTTGAGCTTGTGCGTCAAAAAGCTGCTGGAAAATTCTATGAGTTTCTTGTCAATTTCAGCGGTTTCGGCGAACTTCTTACTTACCATACGATGGAGCTTCGACTGGAGCAGCTCGAAGCACCTGTCCCCCATTTCCTGCATCCACTTATGCAATCCTAAACGTCCCGCAATAACGGTATACATGTGCAGGCTTTCATTGGCGATCTCATTTCTGACGGACTTCGTGAAGCGATGCAAATGACGGATGTCATTCAGGCGATGGGCCATGCGCAAAAGAAGCAACCGGCCTTCCCGAGAAAATTTTCTTATGACCAGGTCAAGATCAACGTTCCGCTCATCAATATGAAGTCTCCTGAGAATATGCATACCATGAACCAGTCTCTTTTGGAGCCGGCTCAAAGGAGCGTCTCGAAGCAACTCTCTACCATTCGGAACAATAAGAAGATCATGCAAAATCGCCACTTCTATCAGGTTTGGATCGTTGCTCAACTCCTTCAAGGTGTTCGCCACCTCCGTTCCGTGCTGGAAGTAGTTCTCGCCACTCCTTCTCCCCATCGTGGATAGATGTCTCTTGGCATAGGAGTAGACCTGCTTTAAATGCCTCTGCTCTGACTTTTGAAACCCCTGTGCTAGGGTGCTGGAATGGACGGCATGGAACATGAATTTGGTTTACGCTTTTATTCACGCGTAGTATATCCGAATGCGTCTCGCCAGGAGCTCTTTTTTGTTGACAGACAAGCCCTGATCAGACAGAATCCTTGCACGGATACGTTCTTCAACTCACTTTATAATGACTGTCACGGACTTCAAGCTCACCTGGTGGAACAACTCTTTACGAAGATGAGGTGAAGTCTGTTTTTGTATAAAACCCCTTCACTTCAGGTGAAGTTTTTTTATTTTTATACCATGTACAGCAAACTACAAAACGGGCTGGCGGAACTAAGGGTAGAAATCCCCTATCTGGAGGCTGATACCGCGCTTCTCAAGTTGGCTCGGCATTCGGACTATCATTTTTTACTGGAGTCGAAACAGGTTTCCCTGTTTTCCGGACGCTTCAGCCTGCTCGGCATCGACCCGGCTTTTCGAATCAAGGGGAAGGCTGATCACTTTTCAATTACCGCGCTCAACAAGCGCGGCAATGCCTATCTGAGCACCATCAAGAAAGCAGACCTCTCCCTTTGTGAAGACCTAAAAATAACCTCCAGCTCAATTTCTGGAACAGTTAGGGGAGACCTTGGACCCGTTGAGGAGACTCAGCGTTCGAAAAAGAAAAATATCGCTCAAGTCATCCGCATCATCTTGAATACTTTCGCCGTGAAAGGGAAAACTTTTTTAGGCCTTTATGGAGGCTTCAGCTACGACTTTATTCGGCTGTTTGAGGATCTCCATGATTCGCTTCCGGAAAATGACATTGATGACTTTACGCTGCTTTTTTGCGACACCTTTGTCCTTTTTGATCACATCAAGCACAAGACCGAAGCCATTTCCTATCGCAAAGATAAGAGCTCTTGCGAAAGCGCGGTGAGGTTGGTGAAGAAACAGCTGAAAGAAAAACCCCCACGTCCACCTCGCTACAAAATTCAGAATGCCAAATACGCTCTGGGGAAAAAAGAGTTTGAACATATGGTGAAAATCGCAAAGAAGTATATTTGCGATGGAGAATTATTTCAGGTGGTCTTCTCAAATATTTTAAAAGCTCAGTTCAGCGGCTCTCCGATAGGGCTATATCTGAAATATCGGGGAAAAAATCCATCCCCCTACATGTACTACTTCGAGTTCGGCGACGAACAGATCGTGGGAACGTCTCCGGAAATGATGGTGCGCTACGAAGACGGACAAGTTCACCTTCGCCCCATAGCCGGAACGGCGAGGAGGGATATTGATCCGATCCAGGACCATGAAAACCTGCTGCACCTGCTCACGGACCCCAAGGAAAGAGCGGAGCTCGACATGCTCGTTGACCTGGGCAGAAATGATTTGAGTAGAATCTGCAAACCCGGAATCACGGTCAGCGACTATCGCTTTGTGGAAAAGTACTCCCGGGTCATGCACACCGTAGCCCACCTTTCCGGACGACTGAGGAAAGGGTATACCGCTCTCGACGCTCTGATTGCTTGCGTAAATGCCGGTACGCTTACAGGAGCACCTAAGGTTGCAGCCATGCAGACCATCGAAAAACAGGAGAAAGAGCGGCGGGGATATTACGGGGGAAGCGTTGGGTATTTAACCTGCGGCGGAGAAATGGACACAGCGATCGTCATCAGAACCGCGCATATTCGAGACGGACGTCTCCGCTACCAAACCGGAGCCGGACTGGTGTATGATTCAGTTCCGGAAAAAGAACATCAGGAAACCATGAATAAGGCGCAGGCCTTTCTGGAAACTTTTTCTTAATCCAAAACCCCATGTTTAAAAATGTTCTCGTCATCGATAATTTTGACTCCTTCACCTTTAACCTGGTCGATTATATCGAACAGCAGAATTGTAAAGTGACGGTATACCGCAACGATGTCGATCCCGGTATCATCGACCAAATTAGTCCTGACCTGATCGTCATTTCTCCGGGTCCATCAGTTCCAAAAAATGCCGGAAATCTGATGGAGATGATTGAAGTTGCTCATCAGAAATATCCGATTTTTGGAGTCTGTCTGGGACTTGAAGCACTCATCGAGTTTTTTGGCGGAAACTTGAAGTTTGTGCTGCCAGTACACGGCAAGTCATCTCCCGTCCACCATGACGGAAAGACCGTATTCAGCGGCATCGAGCAGGACTTTTTGGCTGGGCGATATCACTCTCTGGTTGCCGACAAAGTACCCACCTGTTTTGAGGTGTCAGCAAAGCATGGAGATCTGGTGATGGCCATCCGCCATAAAACACTTCCCATCGAGGCGGTACAGTTTCACCCGGAGTCGGTGCTGACGATGAAAAACAAAAACGGCTTTCGGCTGATGGAGAACGTCATCAATAAGAAAATGGCCCATGTATAAAGCGATCATTAAAAAATTACAAGAACAGCAACCGCTTTCTCCAGCAGAAGTTGAGTTTTTTCTCGATCAAACCGAAAGCGGAAAACTTACCTCCGTTGAGCAATCGGCCATTTTAAGCATGCTTCAATGCAAGGGCGTCACAGCCACAGAGCTTGGAGCTTTTGTGCGCCACTTTCAAAATCAGCGAGAGGAAGTAATACCGTTTCCGGAGGCCATTGACGTTTGTGGAACGGGTGGGTCAGGAATGAATCGGATCAATACCTCTACCCTCTCTGCCTTCATTCTATCGGCGCTGGGTGTACCGGTCGCCAAACACGGAAACAAAGCCGCGAGCGGCCGCTTCGGAAGTTTCGATCTGTTGGAAAAGTTAGGAGTAAATATTGAACCCAGCGGGAAAACTCTTGTGCAACTGGCGAAACAACTGAACCTTTGTTTCCTCTATGCCCGTCGTCATTATCCGGTGATGAGACACTTCGCGCCTGTGAGAAGTGAAATGGGTTTTCCGACGGTGTTTAACCTCCTTGGACCCCTTCTGAACCCCTCTCAGGTGAAAACTCAGATCATCGGAACGACCTCTAAACACCAGATGCCGCTCATCGCGGCAACCTGCAAAAAGCTGAGTAAAAAGCAGGTCATGGTGGTTTGCGGGAAGGATGGGCTGGACGAAGTGACGCTTACCGGAGCAACCTTTGTCACCGAACTAAGTGAGGGCAGAATCAGAAGTTATACCATCAGTCCTCACAGCTTTGGGGTCGGCACGGCCTCCCCTGAGGATATTGTCGGAGGCGATGCGAGACAGAACACCAAGATCGCCT
>JAUYKR010000125.1 GCA_030699855.1 bacterium | reverse complement strand
ATCCTGGCCCTGGCCGGCCGCATGGCCGCCGATCCGGATAAAACTCCTTCCAAAAGTTCCGAGCAACGTGCCAAACAAACCGGTTCAGCAGCAGCTCCCGATGCTGGCAACACGGCTGGTGGAGGCTATCTGCAAAAAAATCCGCTTCCTTCAAGCTTCGAGCCCAGCCCTGGTGAGCCGGGATTCGACCGCTTGCAAACCAATGAAGACCTCTCCAATCTGCCCAAGAGGGTACATGTTCCGGCCAATATCAATCCGTCCCCGGCCAGATATGGCATTGGTGGGGAGATTAAGCTTTTCCCCATTTCCGGGGAGTAGGTCCTTTTTTGTCCTTCCGAACCGGCTTATTCCGGAACTGAAATTTAATTGCCGTTCCATTAAACCCGAAGCTCTCCCGCAGCTGATTTTCCAGATAGCGGATGTAGGAGAAGTGAAAATATTCCTCGTTATTGACCTGAACCACGAAGTGGGGTGGATTGACGTCGACCTGGGTGATGTAAAACAATTTGGGAACCTTAACACCGGTTCCGGTGGGGAAGTGCTTCATGACCACCATCTCCAGCCAGCGGTTCATTCGGCTGGTCGCGATTCTCTGAGCGCGACTTTCCTTGATCTCTTTGGCCAGCTCCAAAATCTTTTCCATATTTTTTCCGGTCTTGGCGGAAATAAACACCACCGGAGCCCAGGGGACGAATTCGAATTTGTGGTGAAGGTGGTTCAAAAAGGAAACTCTCGCTTCTTCTCCCGACTCCATCAGGTCGAGCTTATTGATCGCCAAAATAAGACCGCTGTAACTTTGCAGGATGTAATCCGCCACGTGTTGATCCTGGGAAGTCACGCCTTCCTTGCCGTCGATCAGCAGCACGCAAACATCCGCCTGCTCGTGAGCCTGAAGCGAGCGCAAAAAGGAATATTTCTCGATGCCTTTGCCGATCTTTCCGCGGCGGCGGATGCCGGCGGTGTCGACTAGGGTAAAAGTTTTTTCTTCAAACTCAAAGTCGACATCGGTGCTGTCCACCGTGGTTCCCTGAATGTCGGACACGATCAGTTTTTCCGAACCGATGATTTTATTGATCAGAGATGACTTACCGGTGTTCGGTCGGCCAAGGATGGCCAGGCGGATCTTCTTTTCATCTTTTACTTTCGTGTGTTTTCCCTTTGGAATGTTTTTGCCGATCAGCTTCTGAAGCTCTTCAACTCCAATCTTGTGAGTGGCGGAAAGCATGAGGGGTTGACCGAATCCAAGTCGAAGAATGTCGCTCAGATCCTCCTGTCCGGAGTCGCACTTGGAGGCGATGGAGATGACCTTTTTTCCGCTTTTTCGCAGTAGGCTAGCCACGTGGGAGTCTTCCCGGGTCACGGCCTCCTTGGCGTCGATGAGGAACACAATAAGGTCAGCCTCTGCGATCGCCAACTTGGCCTGGGCCAGGATACTTTCTTCAATGACGCCCTCCGCCTTCGATTCAATTCCGCCGGTGTCGATCAACAGGTAAGGCTTCCGGCCCCCAATCTCGGCATAATGTCGATCTCTGGTCGTTCCGGGCGTGGGAGAAGTAATGGCCTTGCGGTAGCCGACCAATCGGTTAAAGAGCGTCGATTTGCCGACGTTCGGTTTGCCGATGATAGCGACGATCGGTAACATGGTTTATTTTGCAAAGCCTTGCCAGTATACTGGCAAGGTCACAAAAAGGCTATGGCAAGCATAAAAGAGAATGTGGAGCGATTCAGATCGCAACTTGGTTCAGTTCAGCTCATGGTGGTGACCAAGCATCGATCCGCCCAGCAGATCCGGCAGGTTATCGACGCCGGAGTTCAATGCATCGGAGAAAACCGACTTCAGGAAATTGAGGATAAGTACGACCTCAAACTCTTTCGCGAGCTCAAACAAAAAGGAGGTGAGCTCCACTTCATCGGCCACCTTCAAACTAACAAGACCGCTAAAGTGGTTCGCTTTTCCGACTGCATTCAGTCGGTCGACTCCCTGCGTCTGGCTGAAGAGATTGAAAGACAGGCGGCTAAGCTTGGAAAAACCATGCCCATTTTTCTCGAACTCAATTTGACCGGCGAGGAACAAAAGCACGGACTTTCCGAAGCGGATCTCGCCTCATCAGTTGAGGCTATTCGCACACTCCAGCACCTCCAGCTGCGAGGGCTGATGTGCATGGGTAAGGATGACGATTTGGAAGCGACTCGCTCAGCTTTTCGCCGTTGCAGGCAGCTGGCCGAGCAGTTCCAGCTCCCAGAAGTTTCGATGGGCATGAGCGGCGATTATCAAGTTGCTCTCCAGGAGGGAAGCACGATGATCAGGGTTGGGTCGGCAATCTTTTGATTTTCTTGTACCCCTCAGAAATTTCTTTAGACTAGTAACGAATCAACCTCTTATGCCAATCAGCTCTCCACACCCCATCCTCAACTGGACGGCAAAAAGTTTGCTGGTGATTTTCTCGGTGCTCATTGCCGCCGTGGCCGGCTACTTTCTGGTGTACTTTTGGATCTTCAAAGATCTCGGGCAGGTCTTCGACACCAGCGTGCTCAAGAATCAGATCATCACCCAACAAGGCGCGGAAGCGGTGCAGTTGTTTTTAAAAAGCCAGGGTATAAGCGTGTCGGAAGAGAGTCTTCTCCGACTCGGTGACGCTGGCTCCAGCAGCAAATATCAGGCCAGTGCTCTCAACGCCTATCAGGCGGAAGAGGCGAAGGGTGGCGAACAGGACTACAGCTATCTGGTGTATCCGGAAGAAGCGGGATCAGTCCCTTTGATGGCGGAGTACGATCCGGATACCGGAAAAGTTACGCTTACAGAGCTTCGAGCTGAGTGAGCTTGTCCAACACGGCCTGCAGATCCTTCGCCAAGGGCGCCTCGAACTCGACCCACTTTTTAGTGCGGGGATGTTTAAACTTGAGTCGGTGGGCATGGAGAAACTGACGCTTTAGTCCCAGCTTTCTCAGTTCCGTATTCGCGCGCCGACTTCCATAGACCTCATCGCCGGCTACCGGATGCTTGATGCCGGCCAGGTGAACCCTGATCTGATGCATGCGGCCGGTGATGATGTGAACTTCCAGAAGGCTCCAGCGATCGGAAAAAACATCCAGGACTTTAAACAGCGTGGTCGAGTCGCGGGACTCATCTCCGCCTCCGATCACTACCTTGTTTTTTCCCTGCACCTGCGTCTTCTTCAAGGGGGCCTCAATCGTTCCCTCCTGCGAGTCCATGACTCCGTTGGCCAGAGCCAGGTAATATTTTTCCACCTTTCGTTCCTGAATTTGTTTGGACAGATCCTTGTGACATTCATCATGTTTAGCCACCATCAGAATCCCGGAGGTATCCTTGTCCAGCCGGTGGACGATCCCGGGTCTCAGCTCGCCCCCGATTCCGCTGAGGCGGTCGCCGCAGTGGTGCAGCAACGCGTTCACCAGCGTCTGTTCACGCTCATGCGCCGACGGGTGAGTGAGTAGCCCCGGCGGCTTGTTGACGATCAACAAGTCCTCATCCTCATACAGAATTTCCAGGGGAATGTCCTTGGATTTAAACTTACTGGAGGCCAGCTTCAACTGCTTCACTTCCACCTTTTCGTCGGTAAACACCCGGCTGCCTTTTTTGGCGACTTTCCCGCTCACGCTGATCAAGCCCTTTCGGATCAGCTTTTGTACCAGGGTGCGCGAATAGGGTTTCATTAGCTCCACCAGAGCGAGGTCAATACGCTGGCCGTTGAGTTGTTCTGGAACGGTAAAGGTTGGCATAGTATTCTTAAAGCCGTGCGAACAGTATAGCAGTCTTTCCGCTTAACCATGCTTCATCTTCCCCATACTCTTGTCCTGGCTTCCGCTTCTCCACAGCGGAAAAAACTTCTGGAAATCATCGGTGTCGACTTCGAGATCATTCCGTCCCGCTTCCAGGAACCTCTCCATAGCGACGTTCTTTGTGACCCCAGGCGTTTTGCCGTGGACTTGGCTCTGGGGAAGGGTCAAGAGGTGTTTGACCGGATGGAAAAAAAGAAAATTGTTTTATCCGCCGACAGTATCGGAATTCTGGGAGACTTGGTTCTGGAAAAACCTCGGGATCGGGATCACGCCAAACAGATGATCAGCCAGCTGGCGGGAAAGACTCATGTTGTCCTCACCGCCGTGGCCTTGTTCCACCCGGATCGGGAGGTTCAGGTGCGGTCAGTCGAGACCAAGGTAAGCTTCAAACCTATCTCCGATGCCGAGCTGGAAAGCTATTTGGACGCAGGTGAGTATGTCGACAAGGCTGCTTCCTACGCCATCCAAGGCAAGGCCTCTCTGTTTGTTGAACGCATCGAAGGGGACTTCTACAATATCGTCGGGCTGCCGGTAAGTACGATATATGACTTGTTGAAGACCGCTTGACCAAGGCCCGTGGGAGCGATACACTGCAACATTGTTATATTGCGTAGGTTTTTTTTATGGTGTCAGCCGATTCACACTCCTCTTCCGGGGATCTCTTGCCCGATAAGCACGATTATTTTACCTATCTCAAAAAAGTTTTTCGCCACCGCTGTCGGCAGGGCGGATTTCGTCGTATTACCACCGCCATCACGGAGGACATGGATTCTTGTCAGACGGTCTTTGGCAAGGCGATGGATACTTGCGGATTTGAAGTCAAAAGTTCGGAAGCTGGAAAAAAGATTTTGCGCTTTGATCCGGTTTTTTCCACGGCCAGAGCCTACGTCACGCACGATATGAGCGGCTGGCCACAGCCGATCGAGTTGTACTATATCGAATCCTTTTTCCAAAAGGACGAACAGGGACACCTGCTGGACCGGCCGGAATTTGGAGTTCAGATTCTGGGGAATTGTGATCCTGCCTTGGACGCGCAGGTCGTCTATTTGGCCTTTCGTATCCTTCGCGATCTGGGACTTCACGAGCATTACAGCCTGCAAATCAACCATATTGGTTCCATAGCTTCGCGAGAGACCTACCTTGAGGATCTTAAAAACTTTTACTTTGATAAGGAGCGGTCTCTCTGCTCCGCTTGCGTGGGAAAAAATCAGTCCGGTCAGTATTTGGAACTGCTGCGCTGTCGAGAAGAAGACTGCGCCATCCTGGCTCAACTGGCTCCCAAGTTGGAAAATTACCTCACCGAAGAAGACAGATCTCGGTACCATTTGTTCAAAGAATTCCTGGATGAACTCCAGATTCCTTACGTCGAAAACAAATCGGTGGTGGGGACGGGCAGTTACAATTCCAACACCGTCTTCGAGTTTTGGCACAACAACAAGGGATCCCAAGGGATGATTATCCACGGCGGATCAAACGACCAGATGATCGCGAAGCTTGGGGCTCCTTCCGCCAATATCCTGGGTTTCTCCACCGATATCCGTCTGCTTATCCAAAACATGAATGAGGCCGGTATCACCGTTCCTCACAAGGATCACCTTCAGGTATTCGTGGCCCAGTTGGGAAAAAACGCCAAGAAAAAAGCGCTTTTTCTGCTCGAAAAATTACGAGAAGTCGGTATTCAGGCCGTTGGCGCCGTCGGCACCGGTTCCATGAGGGATCAGCTCGACATGGCTTCGGAATTAGGAGCTAAATTTACTCTTCTCATGGGGGAAATCGAAGTGAGGGAGGGGATGATTATTATCCGGGACATGAGTGTCGGGAGTCAGGAGTCCGTGCCCTACGACAAGGTGGTGGAAATCATGCAGGAGCGTATCGGCAAAGAAAAGATGGACGTGATGGAAGAGGAGGAGATCAGCAAAGATTTAAAACGGAAAAAAAAGTAGTTTGATATGTCTCAGAATATCTACTTGATCGGCATGCGCGGAGTGGGGAAGACGACGGTGGGAAAGGCCCTGGCAAAAAAACTGTCCAGAAATTTTGTCGACATGGATGAAGATCTGGTTCGGAAAGAAGGCATGACGGTTCATGACCTTGTTCAGGCTGGCGGCTGGGATCTCTTCCGGCAAAAGGAAAAAGAATGCGTTGGCCGAATGCTTCGGAAAAAGGAAAGCGTGATTGCTACTGGCGGCGGAACGCTGATGTATTTTGACAACGCTGACCGTCTCAAAAATTCCGGAAGAATCATCTTCCTTCGGGCCATGCCGCAAACT
The DNA here is from genome assembly GCA_030699855.1 of bacterium. Taxonomy (GTDB): domain Bacteria; phylum Patescibacteriota; class Gracilibacteria; order JAUYGZ01; family JAUYGZ01; genus JAUYKR01. Next base: position 4,690 of record JAUYKR010000125.1, on the reverse strand, counting down.
CTCGCCAAGTGGCTCAAGGGTCAGAAGGAGAGACCATCGTTGACGGGGAAAGGGGTCGCAGAAGAGCTCGAAGAGGTTTGGAGTCAGCGCAAATCTACCTACGAAAAATACGCTGACATCACGGCCGACATGGAACAGTTCAGTTCTCCGGACGCACTGATCAACTTCCTTCTTGTCCAACTGAGGAACTCTTGACGATGTTCCACAAGTCTTCCGTTACTTGCTCCTCCGACTGGTTCGCGTCGACCGTCGGCCACTTGTACCTTTTTGCCAAAAACTGAAAGTTCCTTCTGGTTTGTTCAAGAGCTGTGTTATCACCCTCGTTCCGGTGCTGATCTTCTTTCCCCAGTAAAAACCTCTCTCCATCCAAAAGGATCTCCAGATCGGCCTTTCTTTGCAGATGCTTCATATTCTTCCCCTGCAGCCATTCGTAAGGTACCCCCTGGGTCATGCCCCAGGCCATGCCGGTGCCAATGTAGTCCTCGGCCAGCACCACGTCATGTTTTTCCAGGGCCTGAACAAGCTGTGGCTCGTAATCCAGTCGATTCTGAATGTAGAGCATCTGGAAATTTTCTCCGCTGATCTCAGGTGCTTCCCGGTCGCGCAAGTAGTAATTGATTTGCGGGCCGGTGGGCTCCAAGTCATAAATGGGGTATTTCACGGTCATGACCGTTTTCCCGGCTGCCTCCAGCCTCTCCCGAAGCCGTTTTATTTGAGTCGACTTGCCGATGTTGTTGATGCCGTAGAGGACGACAAACATGTTCTTCTTTTGAGACAGTGTCAAAGTACACGAGTGTGACCGGTTTGCCAAAAGAGAGCCTTTTCCCTATACTTGGTCGGCAATTACCTCCCCCATGAAAATTTCTCTCAACTGGCTCAAGGATTTCGTTGAGTTCAAGAAGGATCTTTCCGTCGAAGAAATCGCCTGGAGGCTGACTGAAGCCGCCGCAGAGGTGGAAAGAATTCATCACCAGGGCCGGGAGCTGGAAAGAGTGGTGGTTGGAGAGGTGCTGGAATTCAAAAAACACCCGGAGGCCGACCGGCTTTTTGTGGGCAAGGTCAGGATCAGCTCCAAAGAGGTTATTCAGGTCATCTTCGCCGACAAGGCAGTGGTGAAGAAGGGTGATAAGGTTCCGACCGCCATAGCTCCCGTCAAGCTCCACGGCGGCGAAATCACTCGCACAAAATTTCGAGGCGTTCTCTCCGAAGGCATGCTCTGCCTCGACAGCGAGTTGAAGAGTGGACTTCAGGAGGTGCTGACCATCTTCCCGAAATCGACCAAGATCGGAACAGAAGTAACCAAACTGCTTCCGCTGGAAGACGTGGTGTTCGAGATCGATAACCATTCCATTACCCACCGAGCCGATTTGTTTTCCCACTACGGATTCGCGCGCGAGTGCGTGGCTCTCGGTCTGGCCAAGTGGAAGAAGAGGTATCCCGATTACAATCCCAACAAGATGATGGGAAAAAGGAAGCTTCCTTTTTCCGTCAACTTTGAAAGTAAAGAAATGACTTCGAGCTATCACGGAACAATAGTGGAAAATCTGGACTGTCGACCGTCTCCCCAGTGGATGCAGGTTCGTCTGGCGGCCTGCGGCATCCGCGCCATCAACGCGCTGGTGGACATTACCAACTTTGTCATGCTCGAGGCCGGAGCCCCGCTGCACGCTTTCGATCGGAGAGCAATTTCCGGCGATACCTTTCTGTTTCGTTTTGCCAAGAAGGGCGAGACGATGATTACCCTGGACGGGAAAGAGCAAAAACTGATCGATAACGTTATGATCGGTGAAACGAATGGAAAAATTATCGACCTGCTGGGAATTATGGGCGGAGAAAATTCTGAAGTCGTGGCCGATACCACCAGCGTGTATTTTCACATGGATCTTTGCAACCCGGTCTACATCCGCAAGGCTATGATCGGATTGGGGCATAGGACCGATGCCGGAACCATGTATGAAAAAGGACTCAATCCGGAGCTGTCCCGACTTGGTATTTGCCGGTGTCTTGAATTAGTCAAAGAAGTCTTTCCTCATGCCAAATTTGATTACCAGATGTTCATCAAAGAAAACTTCCGGAAAGGAAACCAGGTCGTGGAATTGAGCGAGGAGAAAATGAACCGTCATCTCGGCATTGTCATTCCTCTCCCCACGGCCAAAAAAATCCTGGAAGATCTCGGCTGCAAAGTGATAAAAACGAAGGGTGGACTCAAAGTCACGGTTCCCTGCTGGAGAAAAAACAGCCTCCAGATTGATGTTGACCTCATTGAGGAAGTTTCCCGTATCAATGGCTATTCAAATATTCCCGCTCTTCCACCTTCAATTCAGCTGGCAACTCCCACCAAGGATCACAAGCGGGAGATCAATCGCGGCATTCAGAATTATTTCGTGGGAAAGGGCTTCCTGGAAGAGGCGAATTACTCATTTTTGTCAGAAGATTTATTGAAGAAGCTGGCGGTGTCGGATTACTCCAGCCTGATTGAACTTGCCAATCCCGTCTCGGAGGATTTCCGCTTCATGCGTCCAAGTTTTTTGCCATATCTTCTCAACAATCTGTCTCGAAACCAGCTCCTTCGCCATCAGGATTGGAAGACGTTCGAAATGAATACTTCCTATCAGCGGAAAGAGCAGGAAATTCTTGAATTGTACCGAGTTACTGCCGTTATTTCCGCCGCGGATGGTGATTCTTTTCTGCTGGCAAAAGGAGAAGCGGAGCGACTTTTCAGTCAGCTTTCCCTTCCGATCGTCATGGAGGCTTCCGAGAGTGAATGCGGCTACCCCGGTAGGGTTCTCAAGATCACCAGCGGCGGCCGCGTGATGGGATACTGCTACGAGCTCCACCCATTTCTTCAGGAAAACTTTAAATTAAAGCGTTCCGCGGCGATCATCGATCTGGATCTCGATCAGATTTATCACATGAAGCCGTTGAGGATTTATTATTCTGAAATCAATCGCAATCCGGAGGCTCGCCTCGATATCAGCGTTGTGGTCAGTTCCGACACTCAGATGTCCGAGGTTGAGAAAATTATCAGCTTGGTGGGCAAAGACACCCTTAAACGAACTGAGCTGAAGGATGTTTATCAGGGTAAGAGTCTGGGGGATGGGAAAAAGAGTTTTACTTTTTCCTTAACCTATCAGCACCCGGAAAGGACTCTTGAAGAAAAGGAAATTCAGGCTATTCTGGATCAGCTTATCAAAAAGCTAGAAGGGGCCGGAGGAGTCGTCAGAAGGTAATTTGCCACTTTAGCCCCGCTGAAGCGGGGCAGGCCTGCCTGCCGGCAGGCAGGCTCAGTTGGTTGAATAGGCGCTTTGTTTTTCGCCACTTTAGCTCAGTTGGTAGAGCAGTCCCTTCGTAAGGGAAAGGTCTCCGGTTCGAGTCCGGAAAGTGGCTCCAGTTTCTCATTTCTTCTCATTATTGTTTCAGATGAAAAAACGATTAATCGGACTCGTTCTCCTCACCTCCCTCTTCGCCTTCACCGTTGGTTGTCTTTCCGGATCGGAAACGGTTGAGCTGTACTTTCCAAACACCAAGGATAACTCTCAAGTCCTGAGCTGCGACAGCGTGCAGTCGGTGGAGAGGGAGCTGAGTGAAGAGGTGGCCTTGATCCCAGAAGAAACCATCAGGCAACTTTTGCTGGGACCAACCGAGTCAGAAAAGGGGTCCGGCTTCATGTCGGTGATTCCAGAAGGTGTGCAGTTGATCGGTCTTCAGCTCGAAGGATCCATCGCCAAAATAGATTTCAGCGCCGGTCTTAACCAAGTCGGAGGCTCTTGTGGGACCACTATGGCTCGGGCTCAGATCACGCGGACATTGCTGCAGTTTTCAGAGATCGAAGAGGTTCAGATTTCCGTTGAGGGAAAAACGGAAGATATCCTTGAACCTTAGGCTAAAATGATAGCAGAGCTTCTTTCATTTTTTGCTTATGCAAACGTGTCAGAATTGCGCAAAGCTTTATGAGTTTTCAGATTTTGAGCAAGATTTTTTTAAACGAAACCACTTTCCGCCGCCGGCACTCTGTCAGAACTGTGTTCTTCAACGGCTGTACGCTTTTCGCAACGAGCACTCTCTCTACAAGCGCACCTGTGATCTTTGCAAGAAGCAAATGATTTCGATTTTCTCACAGGAGAGCGCCTACACGGTCTATTGCCCGAGTTGCTGGTTCAGTGACAAGTGGGATCCGCTCAGTTATGGACGAGATTTTGATTTTCAAAAGCCCTTTTTTCCGCAATTTCAGGAACTGTTTAAAAAGGTTCCGCTCAATAGCCTGCCGGCGGCGAATTGTGAAAATTCAGAATATGTCAATTATGCCGTCAACGACAAAAATTGTTACATGATTTTTTGCGGTGATTACAATGAAGATTGCCTCTACTCCAATTCCATTTTTCACTGCAAAGATGTCGTCGATTCTTACTTCTCCAATAACTGCGAGCTATCCTATGAGCTCATTGATTGCAGAAATTGCTACAAGAGCCTCTTTCTACAAAACTGTTCATCCTGCTCCGACTGCATAGGCTGCTATGCCTGTAAAAATTGTTCCGACTGTATTGGTTGCGTTAATCTTCGCAGCAAGAAATACCATATTTTTAACAAGCCATATACTCCCGAGGAGTATCAAAAAGAAAAAGAGAAATTTATTCTCAAGCGAAACATGGTTGAATTATTCCGAAAAAAATGTGATGACACCAGACTTCAG
>JAUYKR010000004.1 GCA_030699855.1 bacterium | reverse complement strand
CTATCCCCATTGTTTTCTATTGTTTTTTCCGCTGCTTATATTTGATGAAAACCAGTTCTTTCGGCGAGCAAACCCGGGATTACTTCTCTGACTGGCAATTGATCTTCCTGGTCATTTTTTGGATGTTCCTGGCCGTGGCCGGAATAGGAATATGAATTTTGAATGATAAATTACGAATTTTGATGAACAATTTGCTCAAAATTTGAAATTTAAAATTCAATAGCATGTTGGGGAAAACATATCTGATCACAGGAGGCAGTGGGTTCCTGGGCTGTCACCTTGCTGAAGAGTTACTCAAAAGAGGACAGGCAGTGCGGACGTTCGATGTCGCCGCGATGGAAGAGCCTGGTCTGATTGGACAAGTTGATGTCCGCCTGGGTGATGTTCGCGAAGAGAAAGCCGTCCGCGATGCTCTGAGGGGAGTGGATGTGGTGATCCATGCCGCGGCTGCTTTGCCGCTGGCTTCCCGGAGCGATATCTTCTCCACTAATGTTGAAGGAACACGGACAGTGTTGCGGCAGGCACGGGATTTGAATATTCCTCGGGTAGTTCACATCTCCTCCACGGCCGTGTATGGAATTCCGAAAAAACATCCGATCCAGGAAGGCGATCCACTGGTGGGGGTGGGTCATTACGGCGAAAGTAAAATTCAGGCTGAGCAGGTAGCGGAGTGGTTTCGCCAACAGGGCATGGTGGTTCCAGTGATACGACCCAAAACCTTTATCGGCAGCGGACGGCTGGGGGTCTTCCAAATCCTGTTCGACTGGGTACAAAAAGGGGCCAGGATTCCCATTATCGGCTCCGGAAAAAATCGCTATCAACTGCTCGAGGTCAAAGATCTGGTGGCGGCCATCCTCCTGGCCGCAGAGGGCGATGAAGCCAAGGTGAATGACACCTTCAACGTGGGGGCGGGGGAGTTCGGAACGGTTCGGGAAGATATTCAGGCGCTCTGTGATGAAGCAGGGAGCGGTTCTCGAGTGCTGCCTACGCCGGCGTTTCCGGTCAAAGCGATTTTGCAAATTCTTGAAGCGGCGCGGCTATCGCCGCTGTACAAGTGGGTCTACGCGACGGCGGATAAGGACTCCTTTGTTTCAACTAAAAAAATCGAGGAGCGACTCGGCTGGAAGCCAAGGTCTTCCAATGCGGAAACTTTGGTCAATACCTACAAATGGTATGAAAACGAATATCAAGACTATCAGGGCAAGATCGGCACCACTCACAAAGTCGCCTGGCGGCAGGGGGCGCTGGGAGTGGTGAGGAAGGTGTTGGGTGGGTAAAGCGTGATCAAGGTCCAGCGCAATCGCCCTGAAAGGTAAAGGTGGGGGCGAAGCTGACATACTGATTGAACTTTTTTATACATCGATATACCGGTTTGAATCCGGAGCCGGTGTTCATGGCGACGAGTTGTTTCCACTCTACGTATCCCGGTAGCCAACTACTCACCTGACTACCGCTTGAGCCGTTCGTCACAGAGCCCATGCGTCCCGCTGTTGATTTGGGGGCTGAATACGTAATATCCGGCAGCCCATCTCCATTCACATCGGAAAAAAGAGGACTATAGAGGGTGTAGGGTTGCTGTTGAGTGCTGGCTGGCGGCGTAACGGTTCCTGCGGAAATACCAATCACCGCTTCCGGCAGAGCATAGGGCAGTGGTGTGGTTTTTTTTACCGCTGATGACGGTGAGAGCGCCCAAGGCGCGAGCGGTCGAAAAGTACCGGAGTTTCCAGACAGCGGACCGGTGCTGGTCCCGGAGCAGTGGCCCCTGTATCCCGATACATTGTTACAGGAATATGCCACGACAAAATCTTCGCCGGTATTTATGGCGACAAATTGATACCAATAGGTGCCGGTGCTTTCATCACCGGTGGAGTAAATCATGTCGGGCAGGCCGTCACCGTTGATGTCGGTAAATATTGGGGTTCCCGTGCTGATACTCATTTTTGGCAGCGCCCATGCTGCTGGCGTATCACGGAGGGTGCCGTTTCCGGGTCGTTCGGAGGTGACCCTCATTAAGTTCGGAGAAACAAAATCTTCAAAAGGCCGCAGTGAGTTTTCGGTCCGGGCGGCTCCACAGTTGACGGTGGGATTGGGAACGTTCGTGGGGCGGCTGCAGGCATAGACCACTTCATAGCCGCCTTGTGATTTTCCCAGGGCGACGTATTGTCGTTCACGGTATCTGTCGGCCGAATCCGGTCCTGAGTACAGCAGGTCATCAACCCCGTCGTCGTTGATGTCGATGACGTAGGGTCCGGGCCTCCCCACGGCCGTTTCGGTGCCAAATTCAAAGCGGTAGTCGGTATACGATGATCCAGCAATGCGGAAGTTCGGGAGAGCAAACCGAGCGTACGGCTTAGGTGATGTGACAGATGAGAAGGGGTACTGGGCGAGCGGTATGGTTTGAGCGTCAGCCCGAATTAAGCTTATGGAGAAAAGACAGCAGAGCATTCCGGCGAAGAAGAGCAGGTGTTTTTTTGTAGGGTGTCGCATGGGGAAATACAGATGCTTTAAGGTTTTCATACTAAATTATTCTTGGTTATTAGGGAATTATTTTAGTGCTCATAAGGTTCAGTTGCCTCCAGCAGTTGTCACAGTTTCCAACTAAGCTGAGAATGTATCCGTGAGATCCTTAAAAGCCCGACTGTCACCCAGTTGGGCTTTTTTGACAAGCTTGCTTTACCACTCACCCTAAGAGGATGGCAGACTAATTGGTTATGGTAGTGCCTCCAGGTGTTGAAATCGGTACTTCAGCTCGCTCTCCTGTGGCTGGCATTTCGATGAGAACCGTATGTCCACCAAGGGTAATGGAATTAAAATCCTGATGTCCAACATCCTCTGACGTTCCTACTACTGCCAGGCGAAGAGGCTCGCCAGCTTGAATGGGAATCCATGTTGCCAATTGGATTGTTGTAGAATTTGGTGGCTCTACTGTCATTCCGGAAAAACCGTGGCTTATTGGAGTTATGTATCCAGCTAGGTCGACTTCAAGCAATTTGAAATCTTTTACTCTGGTGTCGGTGCTGGCTATGTCGATAGTGACTGATGCAATATATCCAGATGTATTTGATTCGATAACGAGCCTGCCAAGTTCTTCATTATGCCCAAATCCCAGAACTCGATCTCCTGGGGGGTCAACTCTGAATGTCCCTTCAAAATTTTCTGGTGGCCTATCTGGGGGCTGGCTCGTCTTTTTTGGAGGTTGATTTCCTGAGTTGTTCGGCCAGAGCAGGGCAGCGGTGGCAGTGGCTCCGCAACCACTCAGAAGCAGGGGGGAAACGAATGCCGTTAGGGCTGCCAGTGCTCTCGAACGAACCGATCTTCGATGGGAAGGAATTCTAGATCTGCCTTGTTCAGGTATGGGTGTGATGGGGAGCTGTTCCGAGATGTCTGGTGAAAGTTCCATGAGGTAACGGTTTGAGAATGCACCTTGTATTAGTTAGTTAATACGTACTTGAGTTTACATTGTTACATCCATTATTTCGTTGCCTTGCTTTTTAGAGATTTTGCTACAATGAATCCAACATCCTCTCTCCATGCCCGAACTCCTCCAACAATACCTTGTTTTTCTCGTTTTAACTTTTTTACTGTGCTCGACAGCCAATACCCTCATCTGGCGCTCTTTTTCCAGTGAAGTGCGGGGAATCCTGGACTGGCTGATGCTGTTCTTTCTGGTCGTGGCCGGACTGACGCTCCTGATTCTGGGAACGATTGGATTTATGGGGCACTTCAATGTCGCCGCTCAGATAGCGGCGACTCTGGTTGTGTTTGGCTTCGGCGGTTTGCGCCTGCCTTTTTTGGGTCGACACTTCCAGATTGGCAGCCTGGAGGCCTGGAATAAGCTTCGCCATCTCATCTTTCGCCAACAAACTCAAGCCCACTCCGAATGGGTGTACGCCTTGTTTGGTTTTCTCATCCTCTTCGGCGCCGTCGAACTCTTCAACGCTTTTGTCCAGTACCCTTGGGAATACGATAGCCTTGCCTATCACCTTCCCATCGTGATCGAGTGGGTGAAGTCGGAGAGTTTGTGGAATATCTTCTACGCCGCCTGGGGCGGACCGCTGGGATATTATCCCTCCCATCACGAACTCCTGCTGTCCTGGTTGGTGTTGCCGTTTGGCAACGACTATCTGGTGAACGTGATGAACTTTCTGGTCCTGGGCGTGATGGTGGTGGCGGTGTACAAAATTCTGATCGAGCTGGGACTGAAGGAATTTCTGGCTTGGCTGGGAAGCGCGCTGGTGATGATGATGCCGGTATTTCTCGGTCAGTTGGGAACAAGCCAGGTGGACGTCTTGCTCGCGTTGGGGGTGCTGCTGAGCTGGTACTACCTGTTGCGGACTCACAAAAGACAGGACGGCCAGTTGCTGATGCCAGTGTCGTTGTCCATGGCTTTGGTATTGGGAACAAAGTATCTGGGATTGTTCTACGGTCTTCCTATTTTTCTGGTGTTCCTTTGCTTGGTGCGACAG
>JAUYKR010000158.1 GCA_030699855.1 bacterium | reverse complement strand
CAGATGCTAATTTTTTAATCAGCTCCTGATCAATTTCCTCACCGCCGGCGCCAGCGGCGGCGGCGGCGGCCAGCGCGGACTCAGAAAATTTGGGATCTGGGCGCGAACCAAGTTCGCACCCTCCGGCCTCATCGTGACCATAGCGAGCTTCGTAATAGTCGAGCCACTCCTGACGCTTGTCGGCGATTCGACGGTCCATCTCGACTGGATCGCTGCTGTAGTCAGAAAACGCTTCGACGAATTGCGGGTCGTCGGCAAGCGAGTTGGATTTTCCGGAAAAATCCTTAGCCAGCTCGGCGGTCATTTTTTCGACTTCGTCGCCCTTGCTACCCAGCAGCAGGCGGTCGAAGGCGGGATCCTTTCTGGCCTCCGACAAAATGCGCATCGTATTGTCCTCGCTGGCAAAATTTCCTCGAGGAAAGAAGGCGGAGTCAAGGTACAGTCTTTCACCTTCCTGACCATCCTCGAACAACTGCTTGAGACCGTGAAAATTTCTAGTCCGCAAAAAATCTCTGGCTTTCTCCATCAACTTTCCGGCTCGCTGTTTGAAGGTTACCGGCTGGCCGTCCTGGCGGTGGAGATACATGCCTCCGCCGACCTTTGAGCGAGGCTGCCTGGTGGCGGCGTTAAACATCACCGCCGTCAGCGGATGGTCAACCATCATCACCTTTCGCAGCTCAGCCGATTGAGACAGGTGTCTACCACTCAAGCGGTTGTAGTCGGAATAAAACAGCTCCAGTGCTTGGTTTAAAACCAAGGGGTTATCAAAGCCACCAGCTGTATCGAAGAAATCGATGGTGCGGCTGTACTGGTCCAGTTTGCGCTTATCGCGGGTCAGATTGTCGTACTTCCTGAGCAAATCGAGGGGTAGCTCTAGTGATACTTTTTCCTGACTGACACGAAAATCCTTCTGCCTCTCTCCATCTCTCTCAACCGCTCGGTAGTGGTACTTAGGCTCCTTTGGCTCGCGGTCTGCCCAGACGGAGTAGTTCTTGCGCAGAAGATCTATCTCAGCTATTTCCAGATCACAAGCAGCCTTATCCCAACTTCCTCCAACGCGCATGCCGGCCTGAACAAGCTTTTCGAGTTGATCAATGTGCCCTCTGATGTCTGACAAAGTGCGTTCTTGCTCCGCCTTCGCTGCCGGATCTTGGTCTTCCACACCAGGCTGAGGCAATCGACCAAGGTACAGATCTGGATTTAAAACCATGTCAAAGATGTCGAAGTGCGCTGGATCGAGATCCCGAAACGTTCGCACCTGATCGCCGGAAATGCGATGAACGCGCAAAAGGTGGGAATAGGCCTGAGCTTGCGCTTCATCCAGGAAAGCTCGGACACGCATTTTTCCAGCACCACCAGCTTTGATTTTCATACTCTTGAGCTCGCTTTTGAGACGCTCATCCTGATCTAGAGCATCCGTTTTTGACCCCATCATTACCGTTCTGGCACCGACAGCGTTGCGCAGGCGAACCTTAATGACCTTATCCGCGACATCATCCGGAATGTCACTGATCAGCCTGTCGCTCGTTTCGTGGTGAACACGTGAACCTTTGATCACTGCGGCAATTTGCGATTCCGCCGCACTGATCTGTCGCTCGGTAGACGCTGCTTCTCCATCGGAGACCAAGCAGCTTCTTCTCAATTTTGCGGTCTCCAGCTCGGTAAGGAAGTTGGTCAGAATCCAGGAATTAGCTGCCATCATTCCATTGGGTAGCTTTTTGAGCTCGCGATCCGCCAGCATGGTATCGACCTCCTCCCGGCTCACGCTCAACTGGGGGAAGTTTTCATTGAGCAGAGTATGGATGTCGGAACTCTGAAGTTTTTTTGACTCATTCAAAAAGCTGGCGATTCGCTGCTGAATGGCCGCCATCGACCCAGCACCGAGCTTCAGGTCTTCGGCGATGGCCCGGAAGTGGCCTTGCAAAAAATCCTTATCTCGAAAATCTCGGTAGCGCTTTACAAAGGCCATCCGGAAGGCCATCCCACTCTCATCTTCAACTTCCAGGCCAAGCACCTTGGCGTAGAATTCAAACAGATCGAAGGCCGTCATGTGCTCCTGTCGTCTTTCGGTAATATCAAGACGACCGATCTGTTCGCGAATTCCGATTCGGAACGCCTCCAGGCGAGCGGATGTCAGTTCCTCCTCTCCGGAAAGAATCTCCGCCTTGTTGGCGCTGGCGAGCTCTTGCTCCCAATCACTGACGCCTTCCACGGTTTCGCCAAGAACACCGGCAACATCGCCACGAACCCGCTCAGATGTCTGTGCAATGCGGCGATCCCTATCACTTTCAAAAGTCCTCTCCAGGGTCAACAAGGCGTCAGCCTCAGTCAGCTGACTGCGCTGCTGCTGCAACCACAGCCTCACTCGATCCTGGGAGACGTCGCTCCAGCCGTTCTGCCTCTTAATCTGCTCAGCATGTTTTTCATAAAAGCGCTCGAAGGCAGTCTTGCCCTTACTTTTGTCGGTGCCATAAAGCAACTGATGGAGGTGCCCCTCGCTCAGGCGGCCGTATTTTTCCCAGCTGTTTTCAATCGGGTTCTTAGCCATAGTTTTTTTACTTTGTTTTTGTTTGAAAAAGTGGATGTCTTAGCTCTTTTTTTATGGTGCGATTGTTTTTTTCGCATCATATAAGTATACCGAAAATCCACCGTTCACTCAATCACAAAGCAGCGAGTGCCCACTTGGGGAGTCACTCGCCCCTATATATCACACTATTCTGTCAAATTTGTCACTAGTAATTCGTGATCTTAGTCACGATTATCGTCATCTCCCCAGTCCTCGTCATCATCCTCTTCATCGTCCTTCTCTGATGATGAACTCTCCACCCGCTCCGCCAGCAAACCGCGCTGGTCTGCCAGTTTGTGCAGCCTTTTGAGTGCGTCCTTCCAAAAAAGCTCGGAAAATTCCTTCATTCGCTCAAACTCGACCTCCTGACCGATTCCCTGGAAGTAGTGCTGAATCATCAAAGCGGTCAGTTGAACCATCCCATGATCGACCCCGTGATGATGCGCCAAAGTCAAGACCGCCTTCATGGGGCGAAACGAAGCATGAGTAAAAATCCTCTTCGTCCACTCGGACAGTGCCTGCGACATTTCCCGCCCGAATTGGACGATTTCCCGAGACTCAGCCGACACTGCGTCCATTTCCTCATCAGATAAAATTCCGGCTTCCTCGTCCAGATAATCTTCAAGGTCAGCAATGGCTTCCTGATAATTCAGGCTCAGCACCGCCAGAACAATGGACACAGGGACATTTCGTTCAACCAGACGACTGATGAGCAACGCCAATTTGTCGTCGCGGCTCTTGCCGCGCAGGAACTGCTCGATGATGCCCGCCAATTTGTACTCGCGCTTCTTGACCTTTTTTTCTTCACCGCGCTGCTTCTTCACGGCCTGCCGAGCCTGGCGGCGATCCTCCGCCGCCGCCTCGGCGGCGGCTTCCGACACCTTCACGCCACCGCCAGAGCCTTCATCAGGGGATTGACCCTCAGGGTTTGTTTCCCCTCCAAAGTAAAGGAAGCGCTGGGGGAGGAGTTCGGATCGGGATGGAAAAGGAATGCGCATGGATGCTAGGAGAGTTGTTTGAGTTGGTCTCTAAGTTTCTTGAGCGAATCTTGAGAATTTTCGAGTCGCTCGCGCTCAGCTTGTACTCTATCAGCCGGAGCCTTCTGCGTAAATTGCTTGTTGCTAAGATTTGCTCCCAGAGCGCCGATGTACTGTTCCAATTTCATGATCTCCTTTTCCAATCGCTCTTTTTCCTTATCGGCATCGACCAGGTCACCAAGGGGGAGGTGAATACCCACGCCATCGCAAAGACCTCCGGCAGACTTCTCCGGTACATCTGAAGCTGGACCGATGGTAAGACTTTCCAGTCGAGCCAGGCCTTTCAGTACCGCCTGGTTCTCTTCGAGTACCTTCTGATGCTCCTGAGTGGAAAGATAAGCACTGACTTTTTTGACCGGTTCTACTCCATACTCGGATCGCAAGTTGCGGATGGTGGAAATAATACCCCTCAACAATTCAAAGTCCTTCTCCGCGCTTTCGTCTCTCATTCTTTTATCAAACTCCGGCCATTCAGCCGCCATCAGCATGTCTTCCGCCGATCCGACATGCTTCCACAATTCCTCGGTTACATACGGAGTGAAGGGATGCCAGAGCTTGAGCAAGGTGCGGAGAATGGACATCAGGATGTCATCTTTTCCGCCTTCGATCTTGGCCACCTCCAAATACCAGTCGGCCAAATCGTTCCAGGTGAAGGCGTACAGCTCTTCCGCCGCTTGAGAAAACTTATACTCATCCAGAAGTTTTGAGGTCGACTCCACCATGCGCGCAAGTTTGCTTAAGATCCATTTGTCGGCCACGGTCTTCGGCTTGGGATCGTCTGTTTTCGTATCCTTCACCGTGATCAACATATATCTTGCTACATTCCAGAGCTTGTTGACGAAGTTTCGATAACCGGAGATTTTTTCGTCGTAAAGGCGAGAGTCGTTCCCAGCCGAAGAACCGACGAAGAGAGACAAGCGGAGCGCGTCTGCGCCATACTTCTCGATGACATCGAGAGGATCGATACAGGTCTCCGGATTACTCTTTGACATTTTCTTTCCCTCGCGAGTGCGAACCAGACCGTGCAGGTACACCTTTTCGAAAGGGACCTGGCCGGTCATAT
>JAUYKR010000156.1 GCA_030699855.1 bacterium | reverse complement strand
GCGCGTATACCAATTCCGCCACTTGGGCATTTAAGCCTTTGCTCGCAACTCCTCACTTGGACAAAGGCTCAGAAACTCGCAAAGAGCTTACTATAGTCCCCGTGGCGAATCTAGTGGCCTTCTGGGGACAGTTTTTTGCTGAACGCTCATCTTCAACAGGATGCGGATCAGCATGGAAAAATACTGCCGCAGTTTTTTTAGAGATGGTCTCCCACCTTGGTAGTGGCGCCTAAAGAAAATCGAGGACAGCTGCTTGAATGAGCAGCTTCCCAACAAAAACAGATCGCTGACGATTTTTATAAAAAGTTCCTCGTATTCTCCGTATCTGTTTATGATGCTCAGCCACTCTTCGAGTATGCTCCACAGGCGATCTTCCCCTGATCGGGTCTCGAAATAGAGGCGCATGAGCTTGCTTTCATCCAGGGAGATATTTTTCTGTTTGGAATCCTCGACCAGAGCCGCGTTCAATTCGCGGACGAGTTTTTCGAGAACTTTTTGTTCCGCCTCCCGCTCAGCTTCTTTTTCCGAAAGATTTGTTTCGGCAGCTTTCTCTTCTTCCTGGGCGCGCGCTTCTTCCATCCGATGACTTTCTCCGTGGTGCATTTCCCATTCTTTGTACAAGACTCGCACATGGTTGGTCATGAAGTCCGATATATCAGGGGCCAGCTGCTCGTCTCCGCTCACCTGTTTCAAGAGCATTGTTCCGCGTGCGACCATAGCCCTGGCAAATGCTTCCGAATCATGGAAGTTTTCGTTTTTCAGGTCTTCCTGGTTCAATTGCAGCGATCGGTAGATGAGGGCTTTCGCGTCCGTTTCCTCATTCTCATGTAATGTGAGGTGACCGCGAAGCCACTGCCCGTAAAGCGTTTCTATTTTTAGATCGATCTGAACTTGCAGGTTCGAGACGATATGAGTGTTTTCCGGAACCAGAAGGCTGCCCGCTCTTTGCTTCATGGAACCTATGAACGCTTCTTTGCTATCGTGGAAAGCTTCGTTCGCGATGTCCTCCGCGGAAAGCGTCAGCTTCTGATCAATTGCCATCGCAATCTCAAGCTCTCTCTGCCGGTGGAGAGCCTCATGTTTTTCTTGCCAGTTTTGGTAGCGATTTTCGATCAGCGAGCTAATGGATGGCCTGATTGCTTCGACGTAATGCCGGTCAACGCCAACAAGCGCGAGATCAACACGCTCGTTCATCACTCTCGAAAAAATATCTGGATGTTTATCAAACAGTTCGTTTTCAACATCCTCCGAGTTCAGGGTCAGCGCTTTTTTTACGAGTGTTTCCAGATTACCTTCTTTTTGTTCATGAAAAGAGCGGTGTTGCTTTTGCCACTTCCCATAAAGACTCATAATTCTTTTGTCGACCTCAGCCTCAAGCGCCTCAACGTAGTGCGGGTCTACTTGAGCAAGAGTTCGAGAAATGCGTGCTTTCATGGTGGTTGCGAATACTTGCGGACGATCGTCAAAATCTTCGTTTTCAACATCTTCCGGTGTCAGAATCAGGACCGATTCGATCAGGGTATCGATAGTATTTTCTTTTCCCTCATGAAATTTCAGGTGCTGCATGGTCCAGTTTTTGTAGAGCGCCTCGATTTGCTTCTCGATCTGCGGCCGGAGTGCTTCGCTATAATGCGAGTCAACTTCCGATAGGGCCTGGTCGACTCTTCCCAGCATCGCGGCGGCGAAGGCCTCCGGCCGGCCGTCAAAATCTTCATTTTCAATGTCTTCAACCGTTACAAGCAGGGCAGATTCAATTCGGGCCTCGATGCCCAGTTCTTGCCGGGCGTGAAACTCCTCGTGTTTTTTCGTCCACTGTTGATACAGCGCCTCGATCTGTTTGCTCATTTTTGCCTTCAGCGGCTCGCTATAATGCGAGTCAACTTCCAATAGGGCCTGATCGACTCGTTCCAGCATCGCGGCGGCGAAGGCCTCCGGCCGATCGTCAAAATCTTCGTTTTCAATGTCCTCGGGTTTCAAGATGAGCGTGGCCTGAATCAGGGTCTGCGTTTCAGCGCTCTTCTGCCGGTGAAACTCTTTATGCAGCTTCAGCCACTTCTCGTATGTCATCTCGATGCTTTTCTCCAACTTAGCCTGATACGGTTTGCGATAATGAGGATCGACCTCCCGTAATGCCAGATTGGCTCGTTCCATCATGACAGCGGAGAAGGCTTCTGGCTGGCCATCAAAATCTTCGTTTTCAACGTCTTCCGGTGTCAAAATGAGCGCTGTTTCCACCAAGACTTCTATTTCCCCCTCCTTCTGGTCGTGAAATTTTTCATGCTTTTTTTGCCATTCCCGATACAGACCATCAATTCTCTTTTTCAAAGCCGGTTGAAGGGGGTCGGTGAAGTGTTGATCGATAGTGCCCATCGCTTCCAATATCCGTGCTTGCATGACATCGGCAAACGCCTGGGGATCGCCGTCAAAATCCTCATTTTCTATATCCCGTGGGCTCAGCACAAAAATTTCCGCCAAGGCGTCTTCAATGGTTTTTTCTTCGCTTTCAGCATCCTCTTCACTCAAGGCCGGATCCAGCTCAGCAGCTTCGCTCAGCTTTTCCTGTTCAAGATGATGAAAGCTCTCGTGCTTTTCTTTCCATTCGCGGTACAGTTCGGCTATTTTCTTCTCCACTGACGGCTGAAGCCGATCGGTGTAATGAACATCAAAGCCGTCCAACGCCTGACCAACCCGTTCCTGCATGGCGATGATGAAGGCTCGCTGATGACCGTCGTAGGCTTCATTTTCACTGTCGTCCGAACTCAAGACCAGGGCGGAATCAACCAGAATTTCCGCTACTTTTTCTCTCCGATGATGAAATTCCCGGTGCTTTTTTTGCCAGGTCTGATAAGAACTCTTTATTTTTCTTTCAACCATCGGCTGAAGATCCTCTTGGTAGTGATCATCCACATCACTCAACGCCCCCCCGACTCTTAGCCGCATGGTCGCGTAAAACACGTCCGGATGCTCATCAAAATCCTCGTTTTCCACGTCAGATTGACTCAAAACCAGTGCGCCTTCGACGAGTACGGCAAGTTTTTGTTCACCCTGCTTATGAAAAAGCTGGTGTTTTTTCTGCCATTCACGATAAAGAGTTTTTATTCCGCGATCCACGGTTGGCTGAACCGACTCCAAATAGTGCGGATCAGTATCACCTAAACTTTTCCCCACTCTTTCCCTCATGGCCTTGGCAAACGCGGCTTGGTTTCCGTCAAAATCTTCGTTTCCAATATCCTCCGGGCGTAAGACCAACGCTCTTCTGACCAGGGGGAGGAGCATCGCTTGCTGCTGCCGGTGAAAAGCGCGATGCTTTGCCATCCACTTTTGGTATTGCGTCCGTATTTTTCTTTCGATCAAGACCTGCAGCGACTGCGCGTAATGTGGATCGGCTGCGGCCATGGCTTTTCCCACCCTTTCCCGCATAGCGGCCGCGAAGGCCGCCGGGTTTTCATCAAACTCCGCGTTTTGAATATCTTGCGGACTAAAGACCAACGCCCGATCGATCAAAAGCTCAATACTGTCCTCATTTTGCTTATGAAACGCCTCATGCTTTTTTAACCATTCTTGATACAGTTCCTCGATCTTTCCCTCGATGAATGGCTGCACCTCCTCCACATAGTGTTCATTTTTATCCTCCAGGGCTTTTGCCACTCTTTCCCGCATGGCAGCAGTAAATACATCGGGATCATCGTGAAAGTCCTCATTGCCGATGTCTTCCGGCGAAAGACTTAAAGCCGCCTCCGCGAGAATCTTTATCTTGAGCTCTTCTTTCTGGTGAACAATCTCATGACCCTTTTCCCATTCTTCATAAACCAGATCGAGTTTCTCGTCGACATGCTCGTCCAGCTGCCCCTGTAATCCGGACGAATACTGCAGCTCCTCAATTTTCTTTCCTTTTGCCCTTTTAAAGGCCTCCTTGTCATGGAATTCCACGTTCTCAAAGTCTTCCTGCTTCAGAATCAAGAGTTCCTCAATCTTCTTTTTAGTATCTTCATGAATGTCCTCAAGATTTAATGCATCGCCATTTTCGGAGTCCTGCTCAACTTCCGGGTCGCTCCAATCGATCTGTGGCTCTCCTGGGGCAATGCCAAGTTCCGCTCCCATTTTTTGACGAGATTATTGTTTTACAACAATAAAAGTTTTATATATAAAACATATAATATCAAGCTAAAATAAATAGCTTGTTTTCTGGTAAGCGGTAAGCAGTTCTGAGGTACATCTGGTGCCCGGGGAGGGACTCGAACCCACACGAGCTAAGCTCACTAGCTCCTAAGGCTAGCGCGTCTGCCATTTCGCCACCCGGGCGGATAGAAACTGGTCAAAAGCTCGGTCAAAAGACTACTCTATACGGCCTTTTTTATCCAGCTTTCGCTGAGGCCGTGCGGTAAGCAGACAGGCCATACCCGTAATAGCCCAGGAACACTAGCGTTGGTAAGAAGGGAACGGTAGTTGAAGTCGCGAAGGTTATAACCCAGAAGAGTAGGGCGGGAACAGAGGCATAAAAAGACAGGCGAATGAGGAAGCCGTAATGTAACTCCTTTCTCATGATGGCGAGGATGGGGATTCCCAGCAGGGAAAACAGAACGGCCTTTATCCATCCGCCCAGGAAGAGGTAGAGGAAGGTGACTGCAAGTCCAGCCAAAGAAACGATCTTCCACAAGATATCCAAAAACATGGGCGTCAGGCCTTTTAGCATCTCTCCAATACTTTCTCCGGTAATGGTAAAAGATGCCGGCAATTGCAGTTCCATTTCCGAATACTTCACCGCTCGGGACTGGATCATGTCGCTGACGTAGACACCATCTCGAAAGGCGTAGATGCCATACGGCACGGGGGCGTCGGCTACCACATCAGCGACATCTCTACCGGAATCAACTTCAAAGGTAAAGTCGGCATTTGGAGTTTTTTCATTTACGATCTCTAAACCACGCCCGCCTTCCAAAAAGTAAGTTCCGAAATGTGAGGGTTCGGTCGACAGGGTTTCACCATCAAAGGTCGCTTCAAAGGCTGGAACATAGGTATCATAGTATTCCTTGATCCTGTCTGGATTCAGGTCCAGGTTGCGAAAAAATGTTATCAGCAGTAATCCGACCGCTAGGGCGGTGAAGAAGGAAAGTAAAAATAAAAACACCACGCTCCTACCCAGGCGAATATCTTTTACCTTTTGATAAAACTCCGAGCTGTAGCAGCACTTGATCAGACTTTGGAGAAAACCAGGAGAGTAGGTGGGAGGTGTTGGCATTATTGTTGTTACTTACCGACATCATAAAGTAGTTGCGGTGATCTTTGAAAGTCTTATTATTTATAGCAGTTCTAATCCTCACCATCATGAAGACCAAAAAACTTTTTACCAACGACGCTTATCTAAAAGAGTGCGACGCGCAGGTGGTGGAAGTATTGGACTTACCTGATGAAATTCCAATCGAAGTCGGCCAGGAAAGAAAGAATCGTATTATTGTCCTCGACCAGACGGTGTTCTACGCCATGAGCGGTGGTCAACCCGGAGATACCGGTACTCTTGATGACGAGCGGATAGCCGACACCATCTACGCTACCGATGAAAAGGTTCTGATCTATCATTGTATGGAGAAGCCGACTCAGCTCAAGGCGGGGGACAAGGTTCACTGCGTGATCGACTGGGAGCGCCGCTACCGTCTGATGAAGATGCACTCGCTCATGCACATCGCTATTTTCAACTTCGAGCGAAAGCACGGTAAGTCAAAAATGATCGGCTCGAACATGAGCGATAAAGGTCGCTTCGATTACGAATTTTTCGATCCCATTGACGTGGATTGGATCACTCAAGAAACTCAGCGCATGATTCAGGAGGGTCATCAAATCAAAACTTACGGAGACGAGTACGACGAGGTGAAGCGCATCTGGGAGATGGAGCCATTGGGAACTATGCCCTGCGGTGGAACCCACGTCAAAAACAGTTCGGAGATCGGAAAGATTTCACTCAAGCGCAAGGGTCTTAGCAGTCAGGGGCAGCGGGTGTACTGTATGTTAGAGGAGTAAAAAAGACTTTCTTCGCAAGTCCAAACGGTACAATGGGGAACTTCCCGGTGATATTCTTGAGCTATCCTTGAGCAAAAGAATGTTTTTTTGGAGCAAAGCCCCCTCCATCGGTCAAATCAAAAAGTACGTCCGCGCGGCGAACTATTTGGGAGCGGCTCAGATTTATCTCCAGGATAATTTCTTTCTGAAAGAAGAGCTCAAGTTCGAGCACATCAAACCGCGCCTGCTGGGCCACTGGGGGACTGTTCCCGGCATCAATTTCGTTTATGCATTCTGCAATTACCTGATCAAGAAACACGATCAGAAAATGTTATTTGTGCTTGGCCCCGGTCATGGCTTTCCGGCGCTGCAGGCTAATCTCTTTTTGGAAGGGACGCTGAGTAAATTTTATAAACAGATCCCTTATAACGAAAAAGGGATGGTTGAAATTATCAGAAAGTTTAGCTGGCCCTACGGTTATCCCAGCCATTCCAATCCCAGCGCTCCGGGTGTCATCTTGGAAGGTGGTGAATTGGGCTATGCCCTCTCCACTTCCTTTGGATCTGTTTTCGACAATCCCGATCTGATCACGGTCTGTCTGATCGGAGACGGAGAGGCGGAAACCGGTCCAACGGCCACCGCCTGGCACGGCACGAAGTTTCTTGACCCCGCCACTTGCGGAGCTGTGCTCCCCATCCTGCATTTGAACGGTTACAAAATCTCCGGTCCGACCATCTTTGGACGCATGAGCAACGATGAGCTCTATCACTTATTCACCGGTTATGGCTATTACCCACTTATTGTCGAGGGCAAGAATCTGTATCGACCGATGAAGAGGGCGATGGACAAAGCCTATGAGATGATCACGGCCATTCAAAAAAGTGCCAGGAAGGGCAAGAAAGTCGTTTCGCCCCGCTGGCCCATGATCATCCTCAAAAGCCTGAAGGGCTGGACGGGTATTCACAAACTCGGAGAAAAATTACTGGAAGGGAACTTTGCTTCTCATCAGGTTATCGCCAAAAATTGCAAACAGGACGCAGAGGAGCTCAAGTTTCTGGAAAAATGGCTGCGAACGTATCAATTCGATAAACTTTTTTCTCCCCAAAAGGGATTTTCTCGGGCGGTTGAGAAGGTCATTCCACCTCTGCAGTTGTGCATGGGCAACAACAAGCATGCTTTCGCGGGAAAAATCAGAAAACCCCTTCGGCTTCCTCGTTTAGAAAAACTTGCTCTTCGCCTGAAATCACCGGGGGCTATCAATGGCAATCCCATGATTACGGCCGGTGATTATCTCAAGGAGATTTTTCGATTGAACAAAAAAACAAAAAACTTTCGTCTGATGTCACCTGATGAAACCTATTCTAATAAATTGTCTGCCGTTTTCCAGGAGACCGATCGGGCCTGGCAGTGGCCACGCAAAGATTTCGATGAGGACATGTCTCCTCACGGGCGGGTGATGGAAATGCTCAGTGAGCATACTCTTCAGGGATTTCTGCAGGGCTATGTTTTAACGGGTAGACACGCGATCTTCACCTCCTACGAAGCTTTCATCCAAATCGTTTCCAGCATGGTCGATCAGTACGCCAAATTCATCAAGGCTTCTCAGGATATTCACTGGAGACAATCCGTTCCCTCGCTCAACTATATTTTGAGCAGCCTGGGTTGGAGGCAGGACCACAACGGTTACTCTCACCAGAACCCTGGTTTTGTCAGCAACGTGCTGATGAAGCACGGCGGATTTACCTCCGTGTACTTTCCGGTAGACGTGAACACCATGCTGGTAACACTGGAAGACTGTCTCAATGACACCGACCGCATCAACATCATCGTTTCTGGAAAAAACTTCCTGCCTCAATGGTTAACTCTCGATGAGGCCAGAACTCAGGCGAAAAAAGGTATCATGACCTGGAAATTTGCCAGCCATCCCAATCCGGACATCATTCTCACCTCCGCCGGTGATTATCCGACACAGGAAACTCTAGCGGCGGTGAATATCATTCGCTTTATCCTTCCCCGAGTCCGCGTTCGCTACGTCAACGTCTCCGAACTGACGGCTTTGGGTATCGGCGATGAAAACGATTCCATGACAAAAGATGATTTTGTGAATTTTTTCAGCAAGGACAAACCGATCATCTTTAATTTTCATGGCTATCCGGCCACGATCAAAGAGATGTTCTTCGGTCACGGCTCCGGCAAGAGGGTGCAGATCAATGGGTATACCGAAGAGGGATCGACAACGACCCCCTTTGATCTGCAGGTTCGCAACAACACCTCTCGGTATCAGTTGGTGAAGCAAGCGGTAGGCTTTCTGATGGAAACCAAAAAAATTACATCGAAAGATGGTAAAAAAATTCTCGGCTTTATCAACAAGCAGCTGATGGAGCACATTGTCTATGTGGTGAAGCACGGTGTAGATCCATCCAGCATCACCGACTGGAAGTGGGGGGAATGTCCGCAGGAGTTTAAGCCTCTTTGCTCATGAACCTGATTGTGAATGCCGGCAGTGAAACGGTGAAGTTTGATCTTTTTCGAGGTGATAAAAAACTTCTCTCGTTTGTTTACCATAAAAAAAGCGAGGCAGAATATTTGAGCTCACTTAAAAATCTCAGTCGTAATCCGAAATTGGTCCAGTATTTCCAGGCGGGGATAATAAAAAAGATCGGCTTTCGAGTGGTCCATGGAGGAGGTGTTTTCGAAAAACCAGTTTTGGTGACGAAGGCCGTTCTTCAGCGACTCAAAAGACTCGATGACCTAGCTCCACTGCACAATCCCTATGCGCGTCAGCTTATTGAACGGGCCTGCGTCTTATTTCCAAAGTTGCCAAAGATCCTTGTTTTTGACACAGCCTTCCATGCGACTCTTCCGGAGGAGAACCGAATCTATGCGCTTCCATCCCGACTTACGAAAAAATACGCCCTCAGGCGCTTTGGTTTTCACGGCATCGTTTGCTCGTCGCTCGTCGCTCAGCTTAAGCGGCTCAAAAAATTAAAAAGCAGACTAATTATCTGCTTTTTAATTTAAGATTATTCCAAATGAAGGCGCTGGTGGAATGTTTCGATTTTATCCCGCAGAACGGGATATTTTTTTAGCATTGACAAAAAATGTTAATTGTTCTAAGCTTATGTCAGTAAATTTACAAAACTTAAGTTGATAAAGGAGGATTATATGGGGATGATTGAATTAAAAACCGCGATAGAAATCACTGAAAAAAAATCAGAAGATTCTTATACCGGTACCTTCAGTATTAAGAACACAGATCCGAAGATAACCAAAGAATTTCAATTTTATATTGAGCATTCCCAAGTTTCAAATTTGAGATTTACTTTGCGGGACGGCAAGAACGTTTTTTTGTCTGTAGATTCGGCAAGT
Organism: bacterium; assembly: GCA_030699855.1. Lineage (GTDB taxonomy): Bacteria > Patescibacteriota > Gracilibacteria > JAUYGZ01 > JAUYGZ01 > JAUYKR01. The sequence goes on along the minus strand of JAUYKR010000156.1, from coordinate 236 downwards.
GTATTAAAAAACCCAGATGGGAACAATGTCAAAGTAATGGTTTCTTGTCTCTTTATGCAGTCGTTCTTGAGATTAATCAATAGAGAGCCAGATCCTTATTTTCTCCTTCCTTCGATCAGTCGCAGCATGCTTGAGGAATTTGCAAAAGTTCTCCAGTAGGGATCCAGAAATGGATCCCTTTTTTATTGTATAGGGGCTTAAATTTATTCTAAATGGATTCTTTGGTGGAATGCTTT
>JAUYKR010000152.1 GCA_030699855.1 bacterium | reverse complement strand
AAGTAAAATATAAAAAAACCCGCCCTTCCACATCCCTCAGCATTTTAATTGCTTTAGGATATGAAGGAACGGGTGTTTTTACCGTGATACCATCCTTCTTTCCCCGCGCATTACTGTCGCGAGGCTTTGTCTGTTCTCCCGAAGGCACTGAGCGAAGCCGAAGTGCATATACAGGCCAAACAGTGAGCGATAACGGGCTCTCCGCCTGCGGCATTTCCTCCGCGGGTCCCTTTTTTCTCGAGCAGAGTCGAGAGATTTTCTCGAGCAGAGTCGAGAGATTTGAGGCGCGACCCTCAGGGATTTCTTTCTTTTATAATTCAAAGAACGGGCTTATCCTACCCACAAAATGGGCAAAGTCAAGAAAAAATGAATGTTAAGCTATCCATCCATTTGCGATGACCACGCCAATCAAGATCAGCAGCGGTACCCCAATAGCCACCCACCAGTTCACCAGCAGTTCCGGCGGCGTCACGAACACAAAGGCGGTGCTGCTGTCCTTAAAGTATTCGTTCACCAATTGTAAGTAGTTCTTCCGGTGGCCAACCCCCATCGTGAACACCACCAGCGGAGCGGTTTGGGATTTTTCCAGCAGGATTTCCATGGTGGCCCGTTCGCGGATGTCGCTGCCGATCACCCGATTAAATTCCTTCACCAGCGCGTTATATTGTTTAACCGTCTCCACCTGTTTCTCGTCTCGGGCGCGTCCGCCCTGCTGTTTCACGATTCGCATTTCATACGTATCTTCCAGTTTTCGCATCTGCTCACCCAGGTGATTAATGTTTTCGAGCACGTGCTGATAGGCTTGCTCCCCCTCAATTCCGTACACGCGCACATCACCTTCGCACAAGAAATGAAACAAGGTTTGTCCGGAAACCGCTGCCGCGTACAGCTGAATCCTCGGGACGTTTCGCTGAAGCCGCAGCTCCCTCTGCCACTCTTTGCCGAGCTCCCACAAGATTTTTCCGGCTGTGCGGGCTAACTCCTCCACCGCGACCTGCTCCGGTAGCCCCAGCCTCTTCTCCATCTCCTTGTACAAGGGCGCGCAGGTCAGGTGCATGGCTTCGACGTCCAGCCCCTCGTACATTCCCTCTCCCCCAAACTCGGTCAGACCGTGCGTTTGCCGCAAAAAGGCGTAGTAACTGCACAGCCTGGCCTGGCAGCCGACAATTTTTTTTCGCTCACGGTCGCCGATCTTCCCCTTCCACACCGTGTGCATTTGCCCGAGCAAGATCACGAGGCGTTGCGGATTCAAGCTCGGCGAATAGACATCAAACCGTGCTCGTTTGAAGACAGGGCTCTTCTTCATCTGCCGAATCCAGCGCAGAACCTCATTGTTTGATTTTCGGAAGCGGGTGAGGAAGGAAAGGTTCACGAGAATTTTTGAAAGGAGGAATGAGAGGAAGGGAGTAGTCGAGTTTTGAAACGAGGACTACCTTCCTCTCAAAAAATAATTTCCATGAACTTAAAATTCCCTCCTCCCGTTCAACGCTCTCTTCAGCGTGTCCTGATCGGCAAACTCGATCTGCCCTCCCATGGGGATTCCTTGGGCCAGATGAGTGATCCGAATTCCTCTGGGTTGGAGCAAGCGTGACACATGCGCGGCCGTAGCCTCTCCGGTCACGGTCGGATTCGTGGCCAGAATGATTTCTGCGAAGGTTTCTTGCTCAAATCTTTTGAGCAATTGAGCGATGGTCAGGTGCTCCGGCCCCACGCCGTCCAGCGGGGAAATCGCCCCGTGGAGGACATGATAAATGCCTTTATAGACTCCCGTCTCTTCCAGCACGAACACGTCCATGGGACTTTCCACCAGGCACAGGGTTTGCCGCTCTCGTCCCGGATGCTCGCAAATGTTGCAGGTCTCCTGTTCGCTCAAATTGCAGCAGCGCTGGCAAAATCTCAAGCCCTGCTTCAAGCCCGCCACCGCTTCAGCCAGTGCCTGCAGTCGTCCGTGGTCCTTCTGCAGCAAATAAAAGGTCAGCCTTTCGGCCGACTTGGGCCCGATTCCGGGCAGCTTGTTCAGCTCCTCAATCAGTCGTTTGATTTGCTTGGGAAGCATTGTGTTATACTTTTAGCGTGACAAAGGGATCATAAATGAAGAAAGGGATTTATCAATCCTAACCATCGCTCCCAACTCCCAACTCCCCCACCCCATGCAATGCCCCAGCTGTAACTCCCTCAAAAACTCGGTCGTCGATTCCCGCCTGACCGACCACAACCTGGCCATTCGCCGCCGCCGCCACTGTGATTCCTGTGGCCATCGTTTCACCACCTTCGAGCGCTTGCGTACCGCCGATCTGATTGTGATTAAGAAAGATCAAACCCGCGAACAGTATGACCGCGAAAAACTCGAGCGTGGTATCTGGAAGGCCTGCGAGAAGCGACCGGTCAAAAAGGACCAGATCGAGGCTCTGATCAGCCGGCTGGAAGAAAAGTGGGCGGCTAATGCCGAAACGCCCACCTTTCAAATCGGCGAGGACATCATGGGGGGTCTAAAAAATCTCGATCCGGTGGCCTACATCCGCTTTGCTTCCGTGTACCGCCAGTTTACCGACGTGGAGAGCTTTGAGCGGATTATCAAAAACCTGCTCGAAACCGCCGCTCAAGGCCCTGAGGCCTTCCCTTCGAGGTCTGAGCTCAGGGTCGAAGACGGGCCCGAACGGGAGCACCAGCGCGGACTCTCCGAGCGGAAAAAGGAGGATGCTCAGCCCGCGCCGACGGAGCCGATAGCCGTGGACTTGTAAACTCCAGCAGGCCGAGTAGGATTCAAGTCTCTTGAAGAAGAATCATGAGTGAGCAGAGGTAGTATTTTTTGAAGACGTTTGGCCCGAATCGGCTACGAATTGAAGAACATGTTCTTCAATTCGGCGGGTAGTCGAAAAAAGTACTACCTCTGCTCGCGAACAAACATTCATCTGCCTTATGAACGATCTGGAAGAGATCAGATCTCGCATCAATATCGAAGAGCTGGTCGCTCAATACTGTCAGCTCAAAAAGAGCGGCCGTAATTTCAAGGCCAACTGCCCTTTTCATCAGGAAAAAACCCCCTCCTTCATCATCAGTCCGGACAAAGGCCTGGCGTATTGTTTCGGCTGCCGCAAGGGCGGCGACATCTTTGCCTTTTTCCAACAGATCGAGAACGTGGACTTTCCGGAGGCGGTCAAAACGCTGGCGGAAAGGGCCGGCGTTCAACTCCAACAAACTTCCTCCGCCAAGCCGGACAAGAGCGAAAAGGAAATCATTCTCAAGCTGATCCAAGCGGCTCACCACTTTTTTCAGGATCATCTGACCCAGTCGGAAGTCGCGCAAAAATACCTGGAGGCGCGCGGATACCACCGCGACGCTCAAAAAATGTTTGGCCTTGGTTTTGCTCCAGACTCCTTTCACGAATTAACGGAATATTTGCAAAAAAAAGGCTTCACTTCAGCTCAGATGCTCGATGCCGGTCTGGCTGCTCAAAAAAACATCGGCGACAGTAACGTCTACGACCGCTTCCGCAACCGCGTCATCTTTCCCATCCACGATCCTGCCGGTACTTTGGTCGCCTTCGGCGGACGGGCACTGTCCAGCGATGACCCGGCCAAATATTTGAACTCCCCCGAGACCAAGTATTACCACAAGGGACTTTCTCTGTACTGCTTTCATTTGGCCAAGCAGGCCATCCGCGAAAAAGATCAGGCCATCGTGGTCGAAGGCTACTTCGACGCCCTCAGTTGTCAGCGCATGGGCTACCACCACACCGTGGCCTCCCTGGGCACGGCCCTTACCGACGGTCAAATCAAACTCCTGGGACGTTTCACGAAGAACTTCCTGTTCGCCTTCGACGCCGACGTCTCCGGACAAAGCGCCGCCAGCCGTTCCATCGAGCTGGCCCAGCGTCTGGGCTACAACGTGTCTGTCATCCTCATCCCGGCGAATGCGGGGAAGGATCCCGACGAAGCTCTGCGCGGCGAACCCAAGGAGTGGGAAAACGCCGTCCGCGATGCCGTTCCCGCCACCGAGTACGAATTTCAAAAGGCTTTTTCCGTGGCTGACGTCAGCACGGTCGGCGGAAAGAAACAAATCGGAGAAATCCTCTTGCCCATCATCAAGCGCCTGCCCAATGCCGTCGAACAAGAACACTACCTCAAAAAACTTAGCCTCCAGCTCGATACCTCCCTCAAGGCCATCATGGCTGAATTTGCCAAACAGAAAGAATCACCTGTCACCCTCTCCCAATCCTTACGGCGACCTCCCGCCCCCGAACCGCCCCACCCCGAGCCTTATTCCCGTGTCGAACATTTCCTTGGCCTGCTCCTCAACCATCCCGGTCACATGGAGCTGGTAAAATCACTGGTAAAACCAGAGTATTTAATAGACGAGAAAGAAAAAGAACTTTACAAAACAGTAGTCGATCACTACAATCTATCGGCAGGTCAGAAGGGTGATAAGAATCAAGAAGGCGGCGAAATGACGCGTTTGAGGCTTTTGGAGCTTTACGGAGAAGAAAAGTATCGGGATTTTTCTCAGGATGAGCTGAAGCAAGAAATAGAAAGTTATTGTGTTCTCATTCGTGCGGATTATCAAAAGCGACGGCTCCGCGACCTCACGCATCAGCTCGAAAAACCGGAAAGCGATCCCAGAGTGGCCCTGCTCAAACAGGAGCACCAACAGCTCACCTCGGGCCAGTTCTAACCCTCTTACCTTCCATACTTGGCGAAGAAGCAGAGAAAATTCATCCCCCTTCCCTCCGACGAGGTCCTGGCGAAATTTCCCAAAGGACTCAAGGAAATTCTTAAAAAAGGACGGGAGCAGGGCTTCATTACCAACCAGGAGCTGATGAGGGTATTTCCGGTGGCGGAAGAGCAAGTCGACTTGATCGATGAGTCTTTTGGACTCTTCTTCGATCTCGGTATCGAAGTGGTCGACGTCAAAGACCAGTTGATTTGGCAGAAAAAAGACGAAGAAGAGGACACAAAAAAAGTGGAGAAGGTGGTTAACCTCAAAGAGATTAGCAACGACTCCGTCCGCATGTATCTGTCCGAAATCGGACGGGTAGCCCTGCTGACGGGAGCCGAGGAAATCAAGCTGTCCAAGGCCATCCGCAAGGGCGATTCCGTCTCCAAACAAAAGCTGGCCGAGGCCAACCTGCGCCTGGTCGTTTCCATTGCCAAAAAGTACATCGGCCGCGGGCTCTCCTTCCTCGATCTAATCCAGGAGGGGAATATCGGCCTCTTCCGGGCCGTCGAAAAATTCGACTATCGGCGCGGTTTCAAATTCTCCACTTACGCCACCTGGTGGATTCGCCAGGCCATCACTCGCGCCATTGCCGACCAGGCCCGCACCATCCGCATTCCGGTGCACATGGTGGAGACCATCAACAAGCTCACCCACACCCAGCGTCGCCTGGTCCAGGAACTGGGTCGCGAGCCCCTGCCGGAGGAAATCGCCGTGGAAATGGGTATGGAGGTGCGCAAGGTGCGCCACATCATGAAGATCTCTCAGGACATCATCTCCCTGGAAGCCCCGGTGGGCACGGAAGAAGATTCCCGTCTGGGCGACTTCATCGAAGACAGCGAAGCCCTCTCCCCTTCCGAGGTCACCAACCGCCAGATCCTCAAAGAAAATATCCACGATATGTTGCAATATTTGACCGAGCGCGAACAGAAGATTATCAAGATGCGCTTTGGCTTACTGGATGGCCGCACGCACACCCTGGAAGAGGTGGGAAAGGAGTTCAACGTCACTCGTGAACGCATCCGCCAAATCGAAGCCAAGGTCTTGCAAAAGCTCAAGGATCATAGTACAGTCGTCAAGATTATGGAGTAGCCCTAGTCTCCCAACTCCCAACTCCCAACTCCTAACTCCTAACTCCTAACTCCTAACTCCTAACTCCTAACTCCTAACTCCTAACTCCTAACTCCTAACTCC
>JAUYKR010000150.1 GCA_030699855.1 bacterium | reverse complement strand
CGCTTGGCTTACGGTCGTCGGGGTGTAGCGCAGTTGGCTAGCGCGCTTGCATGGGGTGCAAGAGGTCGTGGGTTCAAGTCCCGCCACTCCGACCATTATTAATCCACCCTCCACCGCTCCGCGCCGTCTTTAGGAGCTCTTCATCAAAGACCCTAAGTGGAAAAAGGCTTAGAGAAAAGACGAGGGCGCCGATACCCACCGTGATTAATATGGGAGCGTGGGGATTTATCATCCACACAAAAACACCCATAATCACCGCGGCTAAAATAAGCTTTAGAGTGGTGGTTGTTTCTCTCGTGGGCGAGTGTTGAGGGCGGGCCTCGCAATACGTGAGCCAAAGCACCAAGGCTTCGGAAAGAATAGTGGTAACGCCGGCGGCAATAAAACCAAAGGCGGGAATAAAGAGAAGATTGGTGGTGATGTTAAACAACACTCCCCATAAATTTATCCAAAGCAGTCGCCCTTGTTTCCCTTGAGCGACCAGTGAGAAACTAAAAAGGGTGGTAAAAAAGGCGAGGAGGAGTGCGGGGAGGAGGAGTTGGAAGGCGAGGTCTGCGCCATAATACCCGGGGACATTCCCCGTAAGAAAGCGTTCATTCATAACCAGGTTCATCAGGGGCCGCGCCAGGAGCATGCCTCCCACAACTATAGGGAAGGAGATGAGGGAGAGGAGGTGGAAGGAAAGTGAAAGAATCCGCCTTACTCGCTCCTCGCCCTGCCGAAAAGCTTGGCTAAGGGTGGGGAGGGCGCAGTTCATAAAGTAAATGGGGACAACGAGTAACATCTCAATAATATTACTCGGGTAGCCATAGATGGCGATTTCGTGCTTGCCGCGGAAGAAGGAGAGGAGGAGGACGTCCACCTTGAAGTACATCGTCCCCAGCACGAGTGCGATTCCGTATGGAGCAGCCTCTTTAAAGATTTTTTTCCAAAAGTGGAGATTGAAGCGTGGAGTAAATGGGAAGACGCTCCTGGTCGTCAAAAATGTCACTAGAAAGGTTAGGGCGGAGCCGAAAACCCCAGCATAGATGAGGTGGAAGAAGGCGTTTGGTAGGGTTGAGAAGTGGGAAACGGTCCAGATAATATAAGCGGCCATTACCACTTTTCCCAACACGATGGCCAGGGTTGGCCAGCCCATCTTTAACTTGACCTGAAGAATGGAAGAGGTGGTGCTGGCGAGCATGGTGAAGACCGTGGTGATGGCGGCGATAACCACGCCCACCTTCACGTTCCAGGTATAGTTTTCCAGGGGAATCAGGAAGACGGCTCCGGAAGCCAGCGTCATGGCGAGGAGGATGGTAAATAAGCGCATTCCGAAGATGTTTCCCAGCACAAACTCCTGGTCTTTTGCATTGTCCGCATGAGACATCTCTCGCACCGCGATGGTGAAGAGCCCAAAATCAGCCAGGATACCAAAGAACATCAGATAGGTGTAGATCAGCTTGTATTCTGCTGGCAAGCCTTCAAAACCAGGGACCTCCTCCAGGGAGGTAATGGCCTTGATAATCAGTACGGAAATCACGGCGGTGACGAGCTTCCCGAAAACCTGGATGGCGGTGTTGGAGAGAATTTTTTGAGCGATGTTCATACACTTGTTTTCAGTCGGGCTTGAATAAGGGTGGGGTGGCCGTGAAGGAAGTCCCGGATGACCATCGGTGTTTTTCCGGCCAGGTGAACTTCCTGGATTTCCAAACAGCCGCGGATGGTTTGTACAAAAACCCGTTCGCCGTCCTGGAAAATGGTTCCTGGTGGCAGGAGTTCTTGGCGGGTGGGGTGGGGGATGATTTTCGTGAGGGAAAGCTTTTGATCTTTAAAAGAAAAAAAGATACCCGGCCAGGGGTTGTAAGCCAGCCACTTGCGATATATTTGCTCAGCTCCATCTTGGTCGAAGCGAAGCTCACCATCCTCTTTGCGTATTTTGCCGCAGTGGGTGGCGAGAGCTTCATTTTGTTTTTTTGGAGTGATGGAGTCATGGGTCTTTAAAACCGAGCTCAGGAGGGTTGTTCCAACCAGTGAGCAAACCTCCTGCAGCGCGGGATAGTTTGTTCCCGGCGGTAAGGCGAAGCGCTCTTGCGCGAATACCGGGCCGGCGTCCATTTCCTTCACCATGCGGATGATGCTCACGCCGGTTTCTTTGTCCCCATTTAAAAGCGCGGATTGCATGGGGGTGGCGCCGCGGTAGCGGGGGAGGGGGGAGGGGTGAACGTTCAGGGCGTCTTTGGTCGGCATCTCCAAGACCTTTTGCGGCAGGTACTGCCCATAAGAAACAGTGATGAGAAAATCAAAGGGATCCCGGACGAGGCTGACGATCTCTCCGGCGCTTTCCGGTTGGTGGACGACAAGCTCCAGTTCCTCTGCGACCACCTTCACCGGTGAGGAGACCACCTCCCGTTTCCTTCCCGCAGGCTTGTCTGGCTGGGTGACGACTCCGACTACTTGTTGGGTTTGCTGAAGGTGGCGAAGAATGGGGCAAGCCCAAGCGTTGGTACCGAGAAATAAGACTCTGTATTTCATGAAAGACCGTAAGGGCTGTAACGGTCGTAAGGATAAATGAGAATGGGGATCGGTGCTAGTACCTGGCGAAGTGGGCGAAGGCCTTATTGGCCTGAGCCATCCTGAAGACATCGTCTTTCTTCTTCATGGCCGTTCCGGTGCCCTCACAAGCTTCGATAATCTCGTCGGCCAGGCGGCGGGCCAGACCGGACCCCTTCTTTCCCTTGGCGGCGCCGATGATCCATCGAAAGGAAAGGGCGAGCTGCCGCTTTGGCTGAACCTCCACCGGAATTTGATAGACCGATCCGCCGATGCGCTTGGCTCGAACCTCTAAAGACGGGGTTACGTTACGAACCGCTTTTTCAAAAGTCTGAGCAGGGCTCTTGTAGCCGCGGGTTTCGATAATCTTGAGGCAGTCATGGAAGACGCGGCGAGCGGTGGTCTTCTTTCCATCGCTCATGATGTAGCTGACGAACTTTTCGCTCAGCTCCGTGGAGTCCTTGGGGACGAACTTGGGGGTATGCTTGACCAAGAGGAGAAATTTAAGATTTTTTGGTGCCGTAGAGGGATCGGCCGCGCTTGCGATCCTTGACTCCTTCACAGTCGAGCCGGCCGCGAACCACGTGGTAGCGCACGCCGGGGAGGTCCTTTACTCTGCCGCCTCGAATAGTTACCACGGAGTGTTCTTGCAGGTTGTGCCCTTCGCCGCCGATATAGGCGGTAACTTCATAACCATTGGTAAGTTTGACTCTGGCGATTTTTCGCAGAGCCGAGTTCGGCTTCTTGGGCGTCATGGTGGTTACCTTGGTGCAGACTCCACGCTTTTGTGGGCAGCCTCTCGACATACTTACGGGACGGTTGCGGAGGGTGTTGAAGAGCGACTGGAGGGCGGGAGACTTGGATTTTGTTGCCTTTCGCTTCCTTTCCTTGCGAATAAGCTGATTGATGGTAGGCATGTTTCGGTTGCTGCTTAAAGAGCCGTACTATTGTACGGATCACTTTAATTATTGCAAGCCGGAAATTTGTTTTTCGCCCAGGGCAGCTTGGTGGTAGGATGGTGATGTTTAAAGAAGCCATGGAATCTTCCCAGCTTCGTTACCTCTTTGAGGCCATTTGCGACCACCTCGATGCCATCCCCCAGGGCTCCCTGAACTTTGTGCAGGCCTACGGGGTTGAATCGCGCGAGGAGGCGGTCATGGTTTTTGTGTTTCAGGAGGGGGTCTTTGTTTGTCGGTTCGGGGTGGCGAGAGTCAAAAAAAGCCGACGAGATATACCCGCCATCAGCGCCGACGAATGCCTACAGATGGTGACCGGTGTCCGCCAGTGCCAAGGCGGGTTTGAGCAGTTGTTCCAGTAGCTTTATTCCAATTCATGAAAGAGCGACAGCAGCAGATCCTGTTGGCCATTATTGATAACTTCATCCGAACAGCGATACCGGTGGGTTCAAAGACGGTGGTCCGACACTATCAACTTCGGGTTTCCGGGGCCACGGTGCGCAACGAAATGCAGATGCTGGAGGAGCAGGGTTTGATTTGCTCTCCTCACACTTCGGCGGGGAGGATCCCCACTACCAAGGGCTACCGGATGTTCGTCGAATCCAGCAAGAAGGAGGCGGAAAAAGAAGAAAAGGCGGCCAAGTCCACCTTCCTGCAAACTCTCGAAGGCTATCAGGCCGTTCAGGATCGTCAGCAGGTGTATCGGGCGGTGGACATTCTGGCGCGAGTGGTGGACAACATCGCCTTCGCCACCGTTCCGGACAACGACCGGACCATTTTTTTAGGGCTTTCGAACACTCTGCGCCAACCGGAATTTATGGCCAACCCGGAGGTGGCCTCGCGAGTGGTGGAGGTTCTCGAGCACGATTTTGTTTCCCTGCTCGGCACCATCGACATCGATGAAGAAGTCCGGGTGTACATCGGCGAGGAAAATCTGATCCAGCAGTTTCAAAGCTGCAGTATGTTGGTCACAAAGTACCGCCTGGGGAAGAGCAGCGGGGTCATGGGGGTGTTGGGGCCGATGCGGATGCGCTATGCTTATAATCGAGCCGCCCTGGAGCAGGCTCGGGATTTTTTGGAATCGGAGGAATAGGAAGCGGTTGAGGGGTGAGGAAAAATTGCTATACTGCGGAAGCTTAATCGGAGGCACTTTTATGACCAAGCCCAAACAACAAGGTGATGATAAAAAAAGTGGCCAGGAGGATGAGCTGAAAGCGAAGCTTGAGGAAGCCGAGGGGAGAGCTCTTCGCGCTGTAGCCGAACTCCAAAACGCCAAGCGGAGGATGGAGGAAGACAAGCGCAGCTTCGCTGCTTTCGCTAACCAGGGCCTGATCCTAGAGCTGCTGGGAATCGTGGAGAGCTTCAATCGCTCGGCGGAACATTTGCCGGAAGATCTCAAAAGCAACGAGTGGGCCAAGGGGGTGCTGATGATCGATCAGCAGTTGAATGCTTTCCTCGCCAAGCAGGGGGTAAAAAAAATCGAGGTAAAAAAAGGCGACGCGATTGATCCCAGCAAGCACGAAGTGGTAATGCGAGAGGGCGAAGGCCAGCTGGTCGTGGACGTGCTGGAAAGGGGCTATGAAATGAACGGGAGGGTGGTGAAGCCGGCCAGGGTGAAGGTGGGATGAGGGCTCTATGAAAAATGAAGAATGAAGAATGATAGAGTGGTGCCATGAAATACGGGTACAACTTTTTAAGTGAGCGTGGTATTAAGGCCGTTCAAGTGATCGGTTTGTTTTGCGAAAAGCCTTGATTTATCTCTGCGGTAAGCTAAAATAGCGACCTCATTTTAACTTCCCCATGCCTATTCAAATCGCCCTTCATACTCCCGAAATTGATGCAACCAACCGCGATGGTCTGGGATTCGGACTTGATTCCGAGGGCTTATTGTCTACGGCGGATGGTTTGCGGTCGTTACAGCGCTTTCGGGTCCGAGGCGCTTCGCGCCGAGCGGTAGAGGAGATATTGCGCATGGGCATGGCCGCGCTATCCGAATGCCAGGCAGAGCCTTCCTCCGATCAGCAGAGGGGGGCGTACACACAGTATCCCAACCTTGGCCACCACCACTTGGATGGCAGGGGTTTGTTCCCCAAGCTGAAACCGGCCGAGCCACTTCGGCGGGGGGCGAAGTTTCTGGACGAATTGTTAGGGGGCCTGGGTTCCGAGCAAGATGGCCAGACTCTTTCTGGCTTATCCGGTGGTGACGCCGGCAAGCTCGGAGCAGATCTCCAGCGGCTTTTTGCGCAACTGCAGCAGGTGTCAGCCGTGTTCTCCGGCGATACTCCGCTTTCTGCCGAGGCTCAAGGACAACTGAGCCGATGGAGCGAGCTTACTATTGCCGAACTGAAGACTCTTTGCTCGAAGATCCAGGGTGACTTGGATCTCTCAAAACCCCATGTCCACCTTACGGTTGATCAAAGGGGGAGATGGCAGGGCGGGGTATTGCGAATGGCGGGCCTACCAACGCTCTGGATCCGCTCCTGCGTTCGGGAGGGGGGCACGGGAGAGAGCAAGGCAAGTGGCGTGTTCCCCGAGGGCTTCGCCCCTCTTTTTTTAGAGAATCTTATTGGTCAAATGGGAGGCCTGGAAGCCATGAATGGCCGGGATGGCGAAGGGGGTCTGTCTCCTGAGTGGCAGGCACGGGTCGTGAGTCCGGTTCTCGGTTTGAAGTGGAAGCGTGATGCTGAACCCAGCGTTGCAACGCCCCCTCGTATCAAGAGGGGTCCGGCCGCTCCTCCTTCCCCACGGCGCCCACAGCAACCACAGCGTCCGCAGCAATCACGCCCGCAACGACCGGTTGGGGCTGTGGCGGTTCCGAAACCCCAGGCACCTCCCAGTGGGGCATCAAGGGCTCCCTTCCGTCCACCAAGCTCTCCGCCTTCCCGTCCGGCTGGCCGTGCTGGACGCGGCAATTTTGACCGGATTTTTACGCAACCCTCGGCTTTCGCTAAGCCGGCAGCAGTGGCTCAGCCAAGTGCTCTGGAGATGAAACGGAGACGTGATGAGGAAAGGAAAAGGTTAGATGCTGAGCACGCGCAGGGGCTGCTTGCCCAGGCTCGACAGGCACACGAGAAGGGTAAGAAAGACGAGGCAGTGAAATTTGCGGACGGCGCTTTATTCCGGTTTGCACAAGCGGGAGATATTGGTGGTGCTAGGGATGTACGGGCCCTACTGGCAGAACTTGGCGTGGAAGAATAAGATTCTAAGGGGGTGACCTTCTTTCTTTTCTATGTCACCTGACATCTGCGGTATCGGCATGTGTGATCCCGGCGAGACAGCCGTGGTGGAGCTCACTCCGCGTGCGGGAAGGGCCCGCCCACCCGAGCTTAGCGGGTTGTTTGCTTTATGTGGTCAGGGTTTTACTCAGGATCAGGTTCTACGAGCTATTGCCAGGGCAGGGAGCGCTCTCCACATTGTGGACAGCGGGGCTGGTGTTGTGGTGAGGAGGGGGGCGGCAGATGCCGATAGCGGCCAGGTGACCTTCTCCGATCCGGACCGACTGATAGCGGAAGCGCTTGCTGAACTTGAAACTGTGCTGAGTGGCCATGACTCGGGGAGGAGAGACGAGCATGCCCCTCTGGCAAGTCTTAACGGGGCTTTTCCCGAGCTGCCGGCTTGCAGGGATCGGCTTCGAGAGGTTTTGGCAAGGACTGGCAATGACTCCAGCCTGGCCCGGGAAAGCCGAACTCTTCTTCCCGGGACGACCGGAGACACGTTGCGCTCGTTTGCCAAACGAGTGACAGTGAATCAGGAGAGATTAGCGACTCGAGCGCGCGTTCAGGTTTGCCTGGTCCCAGAGGAAATTCAGGGATTGTTTACCTTGTTGGTGTGCTGGTACAACAAGCGGGAAGCTTTACCAGAAAAGTTTTTAGAGGATTTTTTAAGCTTTTTGCTTGGCGAGAGAGAGGCGGCAATCGCCGGAGACCGGCAGCGAATGAACGAGCTTGTAGACCGGGCGCGTAACCACTTGGCTCAGAGGAACTATGGCGGCGCCTGGAAGGAGATGATGGATGCCCTAAGAGTTGCCCAGGAGTTCGGTTTTGACGGGGGGCAGATAGAGGGGTTTATTGCCCGCGTGGAGGATGAAATGTGGGAGCAGCGGGGAATAGAGAAAATTCAAGAACAGGCGGAAAGGGCCCGGGAGCAGATTCTGGCTCAGGCTCTCGCTCGGGCGGCGGCGCTCATGGGCGAGATTCAGGCAGAGGCCGCTGCGGCAAAAGATGACGAGACTCCTCTAGATATTGTCGTTCGGATAGCTGACCGATGGGAGCAGGCAGCCGATTGTTACGATCAGGCCGGCATGCTTTTCGATGCCTCTTTTCAGCGCTTTCGTCTGGGGGAAGAATACTTGTCGTCCAAGGGGCTCGCAAAAGCCTTACCCTATCTGGAGAGAGCTCTGCGAGAGTTCACGGAGCAGGAGGATCTTATTATGATCGGACGCTGTCATGCCCTTGTGGGGCGGGCGCAGGTTCAATTGAAGCAATCCGGAGGCCGTTCGCACCTGGACAATGCCATCCGCTTATTGGGCGCGGCTCTGGATTCAGAGGCTACGGCAGACGACGACCCGGAAATCTTAAAGCCCATCCGAAGTGATCTGGCCGATGCTTGTGCCATACGGGCAGGCTTGTATGGAACGGGGGAGCCCCGGAAAGCGATAGGGCTTCTGGAAAGAGCCGCGGAGCTGTATGGGCTCATCGGGGTTAGTTGCGTGCAGCAAATGCTGATGATAGCAATTATCAAGTCTCAGAACGGCATGGGGGAGAGGAGGCGGCTTAGCGCTGCCGAGAGAGGCAAGAAGCAGAAAAAGAGGAAAGAGGAAAAGAAGGCGCGCAAAAAGGGGAGATAGTAACGCGCAGCTTTTCTTTTTCAGGCTTGTTTATTTCACCCCTCGCTTTTCCTTAATCTTCTCGGCCACGTTGCCGGGAACCTTGGCGTAGTGGGCGAATTCCATGCTGTAGCTGGCGCGGCCCTGTGACATCGACCTCAAATCCGTGGCGTAGCCGAATAGCTCCGCCAGCGGGACGATGGAGTCGATGACCTTGGCCATACCGCGGTCGCTCATCTTTTGAATTTGTCCGCGGCGACCCTGCAGGTTTCCCATGATGTCGCCCATGTAGCTTTCCGGCGTGACGACTTCCACCTTCATAACCGGTTCGAGCAGAACGGGGGAGGCCTGCTGCATCCCTTCTTTGAAGGCCATAGAGGCGGCGATTTTGAAGGCCAGCTCGGACGAGTCGACGTCGTGGTAAGAGCCGTCGGTCAGCGTGACCTTTACGTCCACCACCGGATAGCCGGCGACGATACCGCGCTGAAGGGCCTCGATGAGACCTTTTTGCACGCCCGGAATGTATTCTTTCGGAATCTTTCCGCCGACGATGGCATCCTCAAATTCGTAACCCTTGCCGGGTTCCTGGGGATCGATGTCGATCACCACGTGGCCGTATTGACCGCGGCCGCCGGTTTGTTTGGCATATTTACACTCGGCGTCGTGGACCGCCTTCTGAATGGTTTCGCGGTAGGCGACTTGCGGCTCGCCCACGTTGGCCTCCACCTTGAATTCACGGCGCATGCGGTCGACGATGATATCCAGATGCAGTTCGCCCATGCCGGCGATGATGACCTGGTTGGTTTCTTCGTCGGTGGAAACCCGAAAGGTCGGGTCTTCTTCAGACAGTTTTTTCAAGGCCATGCCCATCTTTTCCTGATCGGCCTTGGTCTTGGGCTCTACGGCAATGCGGATGACCGGCTCGGGGAAGGTGATTTCTTCCAGGAGTACCGGCTTGTCGTCGTCGCAGAGGGTGTGTCCGGTCAGGGTATCCTTCAAGCCCACCACCGCGCCGATGTTTCCGGCGGGGATTTCCTTGATCTCCTTGCGTTCGTTGGCGTGCATTTGCAACAGGCGGCCGATGCGTTCCTTGTCTCTGGTGGTGGAGTTGAGAATGTAGGAGCCGCTGCGAAGAACGCCGGAGTAGACGCGGACAAAGGTTAGCCGGCCCACGAAGGGGTCGGACATTACCTTAAAAGCCAGAGCGGCTACCGGTTCGTTGACGTCGGCCTTGCGGACGATGACCTTTTCCTTGTCCTTTGGGTCTACCGCCTTGATGTCCGGGGCGTCCAAAGGGGAGGGAAGGTAGTCGGCAACGGCATCGAGGAGGAGGAGCACGCCTTTGTTCTTCAGGGACGAGCCGCACAGGATTGGATAGAAATTACCGGAGACAACGGCCTTTCGGATGGCGCCTTTCAGCTCATCGATGCCGACCTCCTGGCCGCTCAGGTATTTTTCCATCAGTTGGTCGTCGAAGTCGGCTACCATTTCCACCAGTTTTTCACGGTACTGTTGGGCCTTGGCCTTCATGTCTTCCGGGATGGGGATTTCGTTGACTTTCCGTCCCAGCTCGTCGGCGCTGAAGTCATAGGCCACCATTCGAACCAAATCCACCACTCCGGCGAAATCCGCCTCGGCTCCGATGGGGAGTTGAATGGGGGTGGCGGACTTGCTCAGGCGCTCATGAATGGAATCCAGGGTCATGTAAAAGTCGCCGCCGGTTTTGTCCATTTTGTTGGCAAAGCAAACGCGGGGGACGTGGTACTTATCCGCCTGTCTCCACACGGTTTCTGATTGAGGTTCGACTCCCTGGGATCCGTCGAAGACGGTCACTCCTCCGTCCAGTACGCGGAGCGAACGCTCCACCTCGGCCGTAAAGTCGACGTGGCCGGGGGTGTCGATAATGTTGATTTGGATGTCCTTCCAAAAACAGGTGGTGGCGGCGGCGGTGATGGTAATACCGCGCTCGCGTTCCTGCTCCATCCAGTCCATGGTGGCCTCTCCATCGTGCACCTCGCCGATTTTGTGAGTGACGCCGGTGTACAGCAGAATGCGTTCGGTGGTCGTGGTTTTGCCGGCATCGATGTGGGCGATGATACCGATGTTGCGGATCTTCGAGAGGTCGGACATGGGGTGGTCTTAGGTTAAGTAAAAACGGTTTCTGGCACGCAGGGAGAGTTTATGGACAGTTGGGGGATTCGTCAAGGGATTGGTGATGGGGGAAGAAAAGAGGGAGTTGGTTTTTTTACTGCGGAAAAGATCGATTTCCCAGGGGCTGGCGGAGGGAGGGGATACTTTCTTGAAGATGGCCGC
>JAUYKR010000116.1 GCA_030699855.1 bacterium | reverse complement strand
AAAAAAGATTTGAGAGATGTTTTTTCCAGATCATCAACCAGCAAGGGGCCATACGGCAAAAAGAAAAAGGTTCCCCTGCGCGCCTGCACCTTGGTTACGAGGGCGCGAACTCCGGCATGCCGAAACAGCCAAGTCGACTGACCCAAAGACTCGCAGAGCCGCTTCTGCAAAGCGGACTGTAAGAAAATCCCCTGATCTTGAAGAACTGGAGACTTTTCCCAGTCGACTGGGTCAACAATTTCTAGCACATCATCTTCGGACAATATCAATGATTTAAAAATTAGTCAGGCTGGATCTCCAATTCAACGCTGGTCTCCTGGCCCTCATCTGTCTCGACAATGACACGATTGACCGAGGCATCGTCGCCAAAGAGAGCTTCAACATAGAATTTGGTATGGATTGGCAGAGAAGCCTCAAAACGACCATCGTCCCTGGTAGAAGTTCGCAGGAAGAGATCACCTTTTTTTAAAAGGTCATCAGTCCCGACCTGCCCGTCACCGTCATCCACGGCTTTGTAGATATATATTTCCGCGTTGGAAAGCCCCGCCCGGGCAGGCAATCGCCTCAGAACGCCCACCAACAGACCTCTCTTCTCCAGTACATTTATACTGTCCATCCTGTAGAGGATTTCTGCGAATTGAGCTCGAGACAAGGGCTGATCGGGACGTATTTTCCCATGTACATCGGGGTCGATGAGGTTGTACTTCCTGGCGAAAAAAAGATAAGGGACATACCAGGCTCCCTCTTCCGCATCGGAATATGGGACTCCAGACGTATTTTGGAAAGCATCGAAGCTGATTTGACCAGCTTTGGTAATAATTTTAAGAGCTTCCACCAGCGTCACCTCATCCGCAGGACGGTAGAACCCTTCATTTCCCGCCACGATTCCCTCCTTTTTTGCCAGGTATACATAGGGGGCAAACCAGTGGTCAAACTCTACGTCGAGGAACAGGGGCACCTCCAGAGCCGACAATTGATCTTTTCGAGGAATGGATTTCCTAAGGTTTTCAAAAACACTCTTCAAAATTTCCACCCGGTTGATCGTCTGTTGCGGGCGAAACACTATTTCACCTGTTTCAGGATTTTGCGACCCTCTCATGGCGCCCTTTTGATAGAGGTACGTAATGGCAACATTGTTGAGATGCTCAACCGGCACGTCTGGAAAAACCTCAATGGGTAAGAGGTAGTGCTTACCCGCATATACCGCAACAGAATCACAATTGCTCTTCTCACCGCTTTCGCTGGTGACCTGAAGAGTGAAGTGATACTCGCCTTCAACGGCAGGAGTGAAAAGAGGTTTAACAATATTGGTCGTATCAAAGGCTACTTCCTTAACTTCCTTTCCGCTGCGATCGCGAGGCCCCTTAATTAAGGTCCACTCAAAAATATCACCCGTTTTGAAATTCGACTTCTCACCGTCGAGCATCACGGGAAGGTTTCCCAACACGCGCTGGTCACCTCCCGCATGGGCGAGAGGAAGCGGATCGAAACCATAACGATAGTCTTGAGACAGCCACCAGGGCTGATCGGGAACACGGTAAACATAGGGAATGAGAAGACGTCCGCTGGAATCGGTATGTGTGGCGGTCAGCGTCGATACCGTGGCCGACTGGTTAAAAGGGATGTTCTTGACCACCACCTCTCCCTCCAAAACCTTAACGGCATACTGTGATCCATCGCCGCCGGCAAAAGCTAAAAACTGGGCTGACTGAAATGACAGTTCCATCTGATTGGCCAAGCGCAGCGTCATGGGAGCCGACGGATCGGCGGTGCTGGCAAAGTGGATGCTGCCGGCTTTCAAGGTCATCACCGAACCCACTTCGACAACCGAATCCGGAGATACGTTGACGCGGAACTGATGGGAAAGCAGCTGCGCACCACTGACGCTCTTGGGAACATGAACGACTTCGGTGTCACTTTTTTGGAGCACCCTCAAGCCCCTCTCTGTCTCGTTCTCTATTGACCGCCCATCAACGATGAGCGCCGATCGCGGAGGAAGAAGGTACGATACCCCACTCTCGCAGCTCTGAGCCAGAGCTGATTCGACCAAAAAGAGCACAACGATACTTGCTGAGAGCAGGGCGCAAGTCTTTCTCTTCATCCAAAATTATTAAGCCTGAGGAGTATACTCCGAAAGATCTCATTGGAAAAGGGAGTGGAACTCTTTTTCTAAACTTTCAAGCTCATTTTTGACCATTTTTTGACATTTTTTGAAAAACTTCTACAATTTTAATATCATTTTACAGATTTTTCGTGCAAATCTTGGATGGGAAAAAAGTCGCCACCAAACTGTTTGGAGAGCTAAAACCTCGGGTACAGGCTTTGAAAAAGCATGGGATTAATCCCAAACTGGTATTCTTCCTGATCGGAGAAAATCCGGCGTCTCAGGCCTATGTCCGGATGAAACAAAAAGCATCTGAAGAGATTGGAATCGTTTCTCAAATCCTCAAATATGAAGAGTCCGTTTCTCAGGAGGAAATTCTCGAGAAGATTGAAGCGCTCAATCAGGACCAGACCGTTCACGGCATGATGATTCAACTTCCACTGCCGCAGCATTTGAGTGTGCCTCAGATCACCCGCGCCATGGACCCAAAAAAAGACGCTGATGGCTTTCAGGCCTACAATCTGGGTAAGATGTTTTTGGGTAAGGAATTCGAGGATCTTCCTCCGGCGACGGCGTTGGGAATCATTCGCCTGATCGACGCTTACGATATTGATGTCAAGGGTATGGACGTGACCGTACTGGGCCGGTCCAACCTGATCGGAAAACCGATCTCGGTCATGCTCATCAATCGAAGCGCTACCGTCACCGTCTGTCATTCGAAGAGCAAGCACATCGAAGATCACTGCCGCCGCGCCGATATGATCATCGCCGCCACCGGAACTCCCAAGCTGGTGAAAAAGGACTGGGTGAAAAAAGACGCTATCGTTATCGATGCCGGCTACGCCCAACTGAACGGAGAGGCTTGCGGCGATGTGGACTTTGAGGCAGTCGCAGCTCAGTGCTCCTGGATTACTCCAGTTCCGGGCGGAGTGGGACCGATGACCATCTACGCCATCGTTGAAAATACCGTTCGGGCGGCCGAGAGACAAATTTCTTAATCCCCTTCTCTATGTGTGGCATTATCGGCATCATCGCCAATCAGCCCGTCGCCCAGGATCTCTACGACGGCATGACCCTGCTCCAACACCGCGGGCAAGATGCCGCCGGAATCATGACCTACAGCGGCCAACGTTTTCACGAAAAAAAAGGACTGGGTCTGGTGAAAGAAGTATTCCGAAGCAGGAGCATGGCGAGATTGAAAGGCAATGCCGGAATCGGCCATGTTCGCTACCCCACCATTGGCGGGGTCGGCATTGAAAATGCCCAGCCGTTTTCTTGTCAAATGCCATATGGAATTGCCATGGCCCAGAACGGCAATCTTTTTAACTTTTATGAGTTGAAAAAACAAATTGCCGAAGAAGATCTTTGCAATGTCAGTTCCGAATGCGACGTGGAGGCCATCCTCCACATCTTCCGCAGCTCGCTGATTAAACTGGCCCATAAGAATAAGAACCAGTTTGCGATGGACCACCTCTGGAAAGCGTGCAAAAAACTCTTCAGCCGCGCCAGAGGAGGATATTCGATCGTTGGCTACATCGGAGGAAAAGGCCTGATCGCCTTTCGCGATCCTCACGGCATTCGCCCTTTGGTCATGGGGAAGCGCAGCACCGAGGGGAAGCCGGACGAATACATTTTTGCCTCCGAATCGGTGGCCGTTGACATTCTGGGGTTTGAGCTGATGGGAGACGTGGCTCCGGGCGAAATGGTGGTCATCGATGAGGACCGGAATGTTCATCGAAAAATCATTCATCAGGAACCGCATCGCCCCTGCGTGTTCGAGCACATCTACCTGGCTCGTCCGGATTCACTGATGGATAACATTTCCGTTCACAAAGCCCGCATGAGAATGGGTGAGCTCCTCGGGAAAAAAATAAAAAAAGCCAATCTTCAGATCGACGTGGTCATGCCCGTTCCGGACAGCGCCCGCGAGGCCGCATTAGCGGCTTCTGTGGTGTTGAAGAAGCCCTATCGCGAGGGCTTGATCAAAAACCGCTACATCGGTCGAACCTTTATTATGCCGGACCAGGGTGCTCGCCAGAAATCTATCCGCTACAAGTTAACACCCATTATTTTGGAAGTCCGACGAAAAAATATTCTCTTGGTGGATGATTCGATCGTGCGCGGCAATACCTCCAAGGCCATCATCGATATGATGCGAGAAGCCGGGGCAAATAAAGTCTATTTTGCCTCCGCGTCCCCTCCTCTGCGCAATCCTTGCTACTACGGCATCGACATGCCCACGCGGGAAGAGTTTGTAGCCAATAAACTGACGGAAGAAGAAATTGCCAAAAAGATTGGCGCTGATGCGCTGTTTTATCAAGACATAGAGGACCTTGCCAAGGCCGTTCGCTATAAGAAAAAAAATAACGTCAAGCGCTATTGCATGGCCTGCCTGGATGGAAAGTACCCCGTGGGAGACTTCGACGATGCCACCCTGACAAAGTGGGAGGAGCAGCGCAAAAGAAGCCACGCCGAACTGGAAAAAAATAAGAACGGGCTCCCCGTCCTCCAATAAAGGTCTGCATGATCATCGTTCCTGTCTCCGCCATCATCACTCTGACTTTCATCTGCTGCGGACGATGGCTGTTCCGGAAGTTACACTTGCTGGACCGGCCGGAACTGTACGGACACCAGCGCCAGGCAATTCCCTATGGAGTTGGCATCGTGTTCTTTTTGAGCTTTTTGATCGGCAGCCTGCTGTGGCTGGAAACGTCGCCACAGCTCATCACTCTGCTGGTCGGTGGAGGAATTTTGACAACGACCTGTTTTATCGATGACCGCTGTCAAATCCCCGCCTGGCTAAGGCTGCTCATCCAGCTGTTTTGCGCGGCCCTCATCGTCCAATCCGGAGTCCACATACCGGCCATCAGCAATCCCTTTGGCGATCCGATTGTTCTGGATGGCATTCGCTGGAGTCTGGAACTGGGAGGGTTCCATCTGAACGTAGAGCCGATGGCGGCGACAGTAGCCATACTGTGGATCGTCTTCCTCGTGAACGCCATGAACTGGCTGGATGGCGCTCCGGGAATCGTCAGTGGTATTTCCACTATTTCCTGCGCGGTTATCTATTTGTTAGCCACCATGAAGGGACTCCACGTGATCGACCAAAGCCAGCTCGCCAACATGGCCCTAATTCTGGGCGGGTCAACCTTTGTATTTTTGTTCTTTGATTTTCCCAAACCGAAAGTTCTGATGGGCGACAGCGGAGCGATGTTTTTGGGCCTGATGATTGCAGTGATGGCCATTTATAGCGGCGGTAAGTTGGCCACGGCCTTCATCGTGCTAGCCTTTCCCCTCCTCGACGCGGTGTGGACGATCGTGCGAAGAATCGTAAAAGGACAGTCCCCACTTCGCGGCGATCTCCAACATTTTCATCATGAGCTGTTGCGAGCGGGCCTGAGTGAAAGACAGGTGAACCTTTTTTATTACGCCCTTTCTTTGGGTTTTGGGCTTTCGACACTGTATTTGGAGAGCCTTGGCAAACTGATCGCCATCATCATTCTGTTTGGATTGATGGTAAGTATCAGGACCATCCTGGCCCTCAGGTGATAAAAGGTTTACTTGTATTGACATCATCACTACGTTGTAATACACTTGAGGTATCTTAAAAAGTGTATGTCCACCACCCTTCAGGTCCGTATCGATCCCAAAACGAAAAAAGCAGCATCAAAAGTTTTTAGTAATCTTGGCATGGATATGAGTTCCGCGATCAAGCTCTACCTACAAAAAGTCATCGCCACCGAGAGCATTCCCTTCCAGATCATCACCCAAAATGGTTTGACACTTCAGGAAGAGTTGGAGATACTTAAGGCCTCAGAAGAGGCCAAATTGGGCATTAATGTTACTAAGCCGATGAAGAGAAAAGAAGCATTAGAGTATCTGGATAAGCTGAAGAATGACGACTTCGATGGAGATTATATACACGAAAAGATTCTCTAAACAGTACGAGAAACTTTCCCCGAAACTGAAGCTGAAAGTGGATGAGACCATCGATGTTTTTGGAAATAATCCACTTGATCCAGAGCTCCGAAATCACGCTCTAAAGGGATATCTGGCTGGGCAGAGATCAATTGATGTTACAGGTGATGTACGGATAATCTTTGAACAACACCAACAGTATACCCTCGTAATCATGCTCAAAGTCGGCACCCACTCACAGCTCTACAGGTAGCTTATCCGGCTTCCCCCTCTGCTGCTCTGCCAAGCTTCTCTGTTCTCTTCTCAGCCGCTTCTGAGCTTTTTTGAGCCGTCTTTCCGCTCTTACCTCCTCCTTCTTTCGCCCCATAAGGGTAAGACCGTGCGTAAGCGCGTAGGCAAAACCAATGGTAGACAAGAAAATTTCTTTGAAACGGATCATGACAATAACCGCCACAGCGGCTCCGGCGCTTTGACCAAGAACGGTAAAGAGGCTCACGTGAGCCTTTTCCAAGGCCCCCAACCCGCCCGGAAGGGGTAACAGATAAGTGAAGAGTGGAACCGTTCCGACCAGAAAAATCTGGAGAAAACTCATCTGCAGCCCGAAAAATGAAATAACAAGAGCGTATTCCACAATGGTAAAAGCCCAGGCCAACAATGAGATCAAACAGATAAGGGGCACGGTCGTTCGCTTGTGATCGGTGTGAGAAAGGAAGTCCGCGATCATCATTTCCGTCTTCAAGATCTTCTGTTCAAAGTTTTGCAGTCCCCTCACACGGCCAAGGCGAAGCTTCTGAAAGAGAGAGGTAATGAAGCCTGATCCGTCCAAAAGTTTTTTGAAGGCGTAACCAAGCAAGAAGCCGAAGACGGCCAGAAGAGCAAAGATGAAGTAGAGGGTGTGATTGGGAAGCAAATTGGTAAAACTCACCGCCAGCACTCCGGACAAGACAAACACCACAAAGGCAGACATTTCCAGAAGCTTATCAAGGAGTACCGACGAACTGGATTCCCTGAGGGGGATGTCGTGATTTTCGTTGAGGAAGTAGACGCGAGCCGGCTCGCCTCCCACCTGAGTGGGGGTGATGTAGGAAATACCGTAGCCCGTCATTCGGTACAGCCAGATTTTCCAGAAGGAAACGAGGTACCCATGAGACTTGAGAATGATGCGCCAGCGCCAGGCCATCAGCGTTTGGCTGATGGAACAGACAAGCAAAAAAACCATCATGTTAAGAAGAGTGAGCTGCCGAAGGGTGGCGGTGACCTCCGTCCAGTCGGTCTTCCACAGAACATCGGCGAAGAGGCCTAAGCCGAGGAGAATAAATACCGTGATGATCAACTTTTTCTTCATTAGGCAAAAAGTAGGAAAGGTGGGAGCAGTGGGGACGTTGGGAATTTCCCACTATCCTTACTGCTCCCACCTCTCTCACCTGTCTCGCGTTTTCCTCCATACCGTTTTTCCCTCCTTATCCATGATCTCGATTCCCATTCCACCCAATTTATCCCGGATTTGATCGGCTTTTTTAAAGTCCTTTTGCTCGCGGGCCTGATCCCGCTCGCGCACCAAAACTTCGATCTGAGGATCATGTTCTTCCTGAACATCCCAGTTTAGCACGGCGAAGAGTCGGTCGAAGTCGCGGAGAAAATTGAGGACATCGAGACGGTTTTTTATACCACCGGACTCCGTCAGCGCGATGTTTCCCAGCTTAACGAGATCGAAGACAGCGGCAAGCGCTCCGGAACTATTCAGGTCATCATCCAACGCCTGCTCAAATTGAGTCCGGGCGCCCTGGACATCGAGCTGCTCTCCCACATCGCCAGCCTCCTGAACGGCCTGAAGAAAGTTTTGAAGACGCTCGATGGACTTCGTTGCGTCCTCCAGACCTTTGAAAGTGAAATTGGTGTTCTGACGATAGTGAGTGGAAAGAATCGCGTAGCGATAGGCTAGTGGAGAGAAACCCTTCGTTTCCAAATCCGCAAGCGTAAAAAAATTTTTCTTCGACTTGCTCATCTTCTCGCCGTCGACGAAGATATGTCGCTTGTGAATCCAAAAGCGGGCGAAATATTTTTCTCCGCTCACGGCACAGGATTGGGCAATTTCGGACTCGTGATGGGGAAAGATATTGTCCTCGCCTCCGGTATGGATGTCGATGACGGAACCGAGCAGGCTGGAAGCCATGGCCGAACATTCGATGTGCCAGCCGGGAAAGCCAGCAAGTTTAGAGTTGGGAGTTGGGAGTTGGGAGTTGCTGTCTTCCGGCTGAACCCGTTCTCCGGTCTCAAAATCCCAGCGCAGAATGTGCTGAGCATTTTCACCGATGCAAAACTTCCAAAGAGCAAAATCGGCCGGATGACGCTTTCCTTCATCCACCTCCACCCGAGCGCCGGCCCTCAGTTCATCGAGAGTATTGCCAGAAAGCTGACCGTAGGCAGGAAATTGAGCCACATCATAATAGACGCTGTCGGACGTTTCGTAAGCAATCCCCTTATCCAGCAGATCTTTGATCATGGCCAGTTGCTCCTGGATGTACTCGCTGGCACGGGGATACGTCACCGCGTCTTTGATGTGGAGCTTCTTTCGGTCGGCGTGAAAAGCCGCTTCATATTTGCGAGCGACGTCGATAGGATCGATTTTTTGTTCGCGAGCCGCCTTTTCCATCTTGTCCTCACCCGTGTCCGAGTCGGAAACAAGGTGACCGACATCGGTGATGTTCATCACCTGCTGAACCTCATATCCCCTGTACTCCAAATATCGGCGGAGTAAATCCGCCATCAGATAGGAACTGAGATTGCCGATGTGAGCAAAATTGTAAACGGTCGGCCCGCAGTTGTACATCGTCACTTTTCCAGACTGAAGAGGCTTGAATGTTTCAAGTTGTTTGGAGAGGGTGTTATAGAGCCTCAACGACATGGAAAAAGATCAGGAATCACCTGTACTATAGGGCTTTTGTGGGGCTCAAGCAAGGCTGGTCCACGTCGGCTAAGCGGCTACGGAAGCCTTTCGCATCCGGACATAGCCGACCATGAGCAGGGCCGACATGATCACCACCACGTACACTTCCGGCCCCGAGCTGGCATGACGGATAGGCGTGGTCTGAACGACTGAAGCCGCCGCGTGGTCAGCTCCGCCCTGGACAAGAGCCGGAGTAGCTTCTGGCTCTAAAGCCTGAAGCGGACCGCTTACCGTGGGAAGTGAAAGTGAAGCGCCCTGCGCGTCCTGGGCCACGACGGTGAAAATATAAGCCTGGCTAGGGCTGAGGCTGGCAACGGTCGCATGGGCTTCCTGAGCGGTTTGCTGCTGCTCTAACGTTCCCAAAACAGCACGATAAGAAACCCGATAGTGATCGGCTCCCGGCACGGGATCCCAGGAAAGGGTCATTTGTCCCACTCCGGGAATGCCAATCAAGTTGGCTAATGGAGTAAGTCCGCCCTGAACGGTCAGAATACCCTGATTTTGCAAATCGATGCTGTTGCCCAGGCGGTCGCTGGCGCGCACATGAACCGGGAATGAACCGCCGTTTGGCGGAGCCTGAGCGCTCAGGGTGTATTGGGTTCCGGTTCCGGTAAAGTTGTACGATCGGTTGTCAATGAAGGCGACCAGCGTGCTCTCAGCTTCCGCCTCAGCGGTAATGGTAAAAGCTTCATCGGGACGGATGGGCGCGGATGGAACGTTTACGCGGGTCACCACCGGCGCAGTAGTGTCGACTTCGAAAGTAACAGCACTGCTCACCTCCTGTCCCGTTACCTGATAGAGAGCCTTCACGGTCAAAGTTTGCGGCCCGCTGGGCAGGTTGACGCTAAAGTTAAAGGCATTGTTGGCGTCGACGAGAGCCTCCTGGAGGAGGCTCCCCTGACTGTCCAAAACCTGAATCTTGGTATTGTCGGTGGCGGTGACGCCATTCACCGGAATCGTGCCGGAGTAGACATTGCCGCCCACCGGGTTGTTGACGGTAAGAATTCCGTTGGAGACTCCGCGAGGCGACTGACCAGGCAAGCTAGAGGTGATGGTCACTTCCCCGAAAAGATTTGGGTTGTCCTGGTCCTCCACCGTCAAAGTCCACTCTCCCGGAGGAAGGAGCAAGGCTAGGGCAAAAAAGTTCTCGCTGGGAAGTCCTCTAAAAGTGAAGGGCGGAGGTACTAATGGTCCGGCCGGATCGATTTCGGTCACGATCGTACCGCGATACGAGGTCACCTCGTCGCCGTTGGCGTCGACGGGAATGACGTAATAGTCCAGAGCGCTATTGGCCTGAACCGTCACTTCTTCTTCAAACTCTTGATCCTCATCGGTACCAAAAATGATGTGGAACTCCGCGATTTGCCCGGCTGTGCTGGCGGTAACAGGCGGAGTCATCGGCGCGGTGACTGGAGGGCTAACCAAGTCGGCGGAAAGGGAACCCATGTTGAACAAACTGGCGGAAGAAAAGTTGGGAATGGTGCTGAACAAATCGAGGCGGGCGATGGCTTGGTCATCGTTTCCCAGGCTGTTGACCTGAGCACGAGTAGGATCCTGATCAGCGGAAGAAAACAGGTCATCCCAGGAACGGTCGGGTTGAACGGAAGGCTTATTCACCACCGGTAAAAAACCGACATCCGCCTGAAACAACCGACCGCCGTGAAGCACATCGGAAACGACCAGTGAAAACAGGCCGGGCTGATCGGAAACAAGGTTGAAGAACACTTCCCCTTTCGAATTACTCTGGCAATTATTCCAGCAGTCCACTTGAAGGCCGTCCTTGGCGCTTTCCAGGGAAAGTCTGCGACCGGAAACCAGGTTGGCATAGTGGTCCTTTAGGGCTACTTTGCCCTTG
>JAUYKR010000096.1 GCA_030699855.1 bacterium | reverse complement strand
GAAGTCATCTGCGTCTTGAATGGGGAGTCGGTCTCTGGCCGGCTCGCTATCTACGATGGACAAGGCGTCTTGGCTTGCATCCAGCTCGGCATCGTCTGCGCCAGCATCTGCACCTGCATCTGCATCGTCTGCACCTGCATCGTCTGCACCTGCATCTGCACCTGCATCATCTTCTTCTTCAGCGTCCTCATCGTCGAAATAATGAGTAAACATTAGTAAAAGGGTTAAGAAATACGAAAAATCTGGGCTAAAGGTAATTGACTTTTTTTTGAAAGAGAAGGGCTTCTGCTGGACTAAAATATGCGAATATTGGTTTATATTTTTCGTGCTTTTTTTGCTCCTCGACCAGCTCGGAACATTCGACTAACTGCTTTGAGTTCTGAAAAATTCAAACCCTGAGGTGAAACACCATGAGCGAGTCCGAGCTTGTTGAGGATGAGTCGAATGGTGGAGCCTAAGGGAGTCGAACCCTTGACCTCCTCGGTGCAAACGAGGCGCTCTGGCCAACTGAGCTAAGGCCCCAAAGTGTAGCGAATATAACTGAACTTTCTGGCCTTGTAAACCCCGCACCCTTTTTCACTTTCTCGAAGAGATGCGGGGTAAACCGCTTCTCTTGGCTGTGGTCAGCTCTCGTCAGGTATCAGGAAAAATCTGCCGAAGGTGGACTGCAGAACGCTGTCCAGCGTGCCGGTGAGGTACAGAAAAGCGAAGATAATCGTCAGGAGTCCCAGAAGCAGATAGAGATTGAACGTGCCTCCGACACCCAAATATTTCTCGGCCCAGCCGACGTTTCCGGTAAAGCTCTGAACGCGCTCGCGATAGTAAATCAGCGCAAAGCCCAGACTGAGCAAAATGAAAAAGTTCAGGATCTTCATAGGAGCCGATAGGGGACGGCTAGTTCTTTGCGGGTTCGGAGCTGAGGTATTTGTCGTAATCCTCTTGCATCAGCTGGGTGTTGACCTGGCGAACCAACTCCAAAACGACTCCGACAATAATAATGATACCAGATCCGGACATCAGCAGCTGAACCGTGCCAAGATTTAAATCCTGGAACACTCTTTGCAGCAGAATTGGTCCTGCCGCCAGAAATCCGATGAAGAGACCACCCCAGAGGTTGAGACGGCCTGAGACGTTGCGCAGATAGTCCACGGACTCCTTGCCGGGACGAACGCCGGGAATGTATCCGCCGCGCTTTTGAATGTTCTCGGCCACGTCTTCCGGAGTGAAGGTGATGGAAACGTAAAAGAAGGTGAAGGCAAGAACCAGCAGAAAGAGCGAAGCGATGTAAATGCCGCTCAGCTGCCCGCCGCCGAAGTTCAACATGATCCATTCGGCGATGGGATTGCCCGGAAAGAATTGCGCGACCAGGCTGGGGAAGGTGATCAAAGAAATGGCGAAGATGATGGGGATCATGCCGGCTTGATTGACGCGGATGGGGAGCCCTCCTTTGTGAATGGAGCGGCTGGAGTGTCCTCCATAGGTAATGGGGATGTTTCGGTAGCCATCCGCCACGAAGACCACGAACATGGTGAGGAGGAGGGTGATGATGGTGATGAGAATAAAGGGCAGGTATTGGCTCTGGTCATAGACCGCTAAGCCGAGGGTTTGTCCGATGATAGAGGGAACTGCGGAAATAATCCCGGCAAAGATGATGAGCGAAATACCGTTGCTGATCCCATATTCGGTAATGATTTCCCCTAGCCACATCAGGAACAGCGTTCCCACGGTAATGCTGGCCATCATGGGAATGACGATCATGGGGTCATAGACGTTTTCGATCAGGGTCACGCCTGCCTGGGCGGCGGAAGCGTTCAGAAGCAGAATCATGCCGTAACTCTGGAGGATTGCCAGCGGCAGGGTGAGGTATCGAGTCCATCGATTGATCACCCGCTGACCCTGCTGTCCCTCCTTTTTCAGGTTTTCCAGCTTGGGGATGACGACCGTCATGAGCTGAAGAATAATGGAGGCATTGATGTAAGGAGAAACTCCCATCAGCATGATGGAGAAGTTTTCGGCGCTTCCTCCGGTAAAGGCGGAAAACACGCCTAAAATCTGATTTTGTTCGAAGACGACCTTCATGGCCTCCAAATTCGCTCCGGGGACGCTGATGGAAGAGGCCAGGCGATAGATAAGGATGCCAAAAATAGCGAACAAGATTTTGTTGCGAAGGGGTTTGTTTTTCCAGATCTGGATGAGCTTATACATGCGATAGGGCTAAAAGATCTAAGCGGTCTTTTCCACGGCCTCTTCTTTGAGTTTCTTCGCGGAAGGTTTGGCGGTGGAGGTAAAGCTGCCGCCCGCCTTTGTTATTTTTTCTATTGCGCTAGCGCTGGCGGCATCGACCGCGACCTTTATGGCCCTGGTCAATTCACCGTCACCCAGAATCTTGACCGGGAGCTGTCTGCGACGGACCAGCCCGGCCTTCTCCAATTCTTCTCGGGTGATGTCAGTGGTCTTCAGGCTCTCCAATTGTCCCAAGTTCACGACCTGGTACTCAACACGATTGAGATTGTGAAAGCCCCGATATTTCGGCAGCTTCTGGAACAAGGGCGTCTGTCCACCCTCAAAAGTTGGTCGCAACTTCTTACCGGCACGGGCCTTCTGGCCCTTGTGGCCCCTACCGGCGGTTTTACCAAGTCCGGCAGATATACCGCGACCGCGTCGTTTGCGGGCTTTCTTGTATCTGATGAGAGTGTTCAGTTTCATGAAGGGGGAGTTATAAAGGTAGAGGGTTATTCCGTCTTGTCGTTGTCAGCGGCTCGCTTCTCTTCGGTCTTTTTCGGGTGCTGATGTTTTTTTTCCGAATGCTGGTGATTCATCGGTCTTCTCTCCTCTCGAAATGGTTCTTTGGCGGCTCGAAAAGCCTCTTCCGGAAGCTGCTTCTCATGAAGCATCATCAGAGCTTTTAGGGTGGCCTTGGCCAAGTTAATGCGGTTGTTCGACCCCAGGGACTTGGCGAGAATGTTGTGAACGCCAGCGAGCTCTAGGATTTTTCTGGTAGCGCTGCCCGCCTTCATTCCGGTGCCGGGAGAGGCTGGCAACATCAGCAATCTGGAGGCCTTATACTTCGCTCGTACTTCGAAGGGCAAGGTGTCTTTGATAATGGGGACGGTAATGATGGCTTTCTTGGCCTTTGTTACGGCTTTCTTAATGGCCTCGGAGATTTCGGTAGCCTTGCCCGTGCCCACGGCGACCTTTCCTTTTCGGTTTCCGATGATAACGGTGGCGCGAAAGCGAAGTCTTCTTCCTCCTTTTACCACGCGAGTTACGCGGTCGACCTGCAGGACCTCTTCGTCAAACTCTTTCTTCTCTTTCATGATTCTTGATCTGGGAGCGGGCTTCTTAGCCATGGGTCTTGAAGAGTAAGTGAATAATTTAAAATTGAAGTCCGACTTCACGGGCCGCCTCAGCCACAGCTTTTACCCGGCCATGATACTGGTAGCCGTTGCGGTCAAAGACACAGGTATTTTTACCGATTTTCTTGGCCGCTTCGGCCAGGCTCGCGCCAACTTTTTTGGCGCGCTCGGTCTTGGTACCCTTTTTGTCTTTTACATCGCTGGCGGAGACAAGGGTCTTGCCAGAGTCGTCGTCAACCAGTTGCGCGGAAATATGGAGGTTGCTGCGGAAAACAACCAGACGAGGCCGCTCGGCGGTGCCTCGAATTCGGGCGCGAATGCGTTTTTTTCTGCGGAGGCGGGCTTGGGCTTTGTCGGATGGCATAAAAGAAGGGGATAATGAAGATTACTTGGCGGCCTTTTTACCTTGCTTAATGATGACTCTCTCGTTGACATAGCGGATGCCTTTACCTTTGTAGGGCTCCGGCTTGCGGAATGAGCGAATCAGAGCGGCTGTCTCTCCCACCAGTTGTTTATCGACGCCTTGAATGATCATCAGATTTTTGTTCTCTTCATCGGTTGAGATGGTGATGCCGTCCGGAATCGGAAAGTCGATGGGGTGAGAAAAACCGAGGGCGAGATTCAGCTTCTTCCCGCTGATGTTGAAGCGGTAGCCGACCCCTCTTACCTCCAGACGCTCTTCAAAACCCTTGGTGACACCCGTTATCATATTATCGACGATAGACCGCATGGTTCCATGAAGGCAGCGATTTGTTTTTTCGTCATTTTGGCGGGCAAATATCACCTTGTCGCCTTCCACGCTGACGCCGATGTCGGGATGGTGAGTGAATTTCAGCTCGCCCTTTGCTCCTTTCACGGTCAGCTCATGGCCACTGATGCTGATGGTGACTCCTGACGGGATGGTGATGGGAAGATTACCGATTCGAGACATGGTTGTCGTAAAATATTAAGGGTAACGATTTTAGAGAATTTCGCAGATCAGTTCACCGCCTAGTTTTTTCTTGCGGGCTTCATCGCCAGTCATGACCCCCTGGGAAGTGGAGATGATGGCAAAGCCATAGCCCCTCAGGACCGGAAAGAGCTCGTTGGATTTCTTATAAATGCGCTGCCCTGGCTTCGAAACTCGTTTCAGGTGCAGATTTTTTCCGGGGAAAAAGGAGACAGTAACCTGGCGCTGACCGGCGCTGCCGTCAGACTCCTTAAAGTCAGCTATCACTTCCTTTTGTTTCATGACTCGCAGGATTTCCTTCTTCATCCGTGATGATGGCATCATCGTTCGCTCCTGTCGGGCAAGACTGGCGTTGCGAAGGCGGGTGAGAAGGTCTGCGATGGGATCGGTGTGCATAGAGAAAAGCTGAATAATGAGGAAAAATCGATTACCAAGATGCCTTTTTCAGGCCCATAATCTGGCCCCTGGAGGCCAGCTGTCGCAAGCAAATACGGCACATGGCGAATTTACGGATGAATCCTCGAGGGCGGCCGCAGACCTGACAACGGTTATAGACCCGAGAGGGGAATTTCGGTTTTCGTCCCTCCTTCTTTGCCTGCAGGTATTTCTGCAGCCGTCTTTGGGCCTTGATGATCAGGGATTTTTTTGCCATGGAGGGGGAATTAGGTAGTTTTCTTAAACGGGAAATGAAAAGCCTTCAAAAGTGCCTTGGCGGACTCGGCAGTTTTCGCGTTGGTGACGATTGTTATGCTCATGCCGTGAATATGGCTAAGGTCGTCGGGATTCACTTCCGGAAAAATGGAGCAATCGCGAATACCGACGCTATAGTTTCCCTGTTTATCAAACGCTTTCTCGCTGAAGCCCTGAAAGTCTCGTATGCGGGGGAAGGCGACATTGACCATGCGGTTGAAAAAATGCAGCATTTTCTTGCCCCTCAGGGTGGTTGTGACTCCGCTCGGAGTGTTGATCCTTAGCTTGAAGTTCGAAATGGCCTTCTTGGCCATTGTTACCACCGGCCGCTGGCCGGTGATGGCGGCGATGTTATCTACGACATCGCTATAGTCCTTGGTATTCTTCATGCGTGAACCAATGCCGACATTGACGATGATCTTCCTCAAACGAGGAACGGCCAGAGAATTGGCTACGCCGAGCTCCTGTTGGAGCTTTGGAATAATGACCTGATTGAGCTGGGTGATGAAGTCGGACATGGCGTGGGGAAGTGAAGAGAGGATGAGGTTTAAACGAGCGTTTCTCCGCTGACTTTGGCGTAGCGTTCTTTTTTTCCGTTCTCCAGGATGCGGTAGCCAACACGGGAGGGTTTTTTGGTCTTGGGACAGAGAATCATGACGTTCGAGATGTGGATGGGAGCTTCTCGTTCGATCCTCTGGCCGGGGCCTTTGGAGGACTTTTTGACATGTTTTTTCTGGATATTTACCTTTTCGACGGTTACCCGACCCTTCTCCTTATTCACTTTGGTAACTTTTCCAGTCTTTCCGGCATCTTTACCGGTGGTTACGACGACAAGGTCTCCTTGTTTAATCTTCATGGGATGGTTTTAGACGACTTCTGGAGCGAGGGAAATAATTTTTTGGAAGCCCTTTTCGCGGAGTTCCCTGGCGATGGGCCCGAAAACTCTGGTGCCTTTCGGATTATTGTCGGCGTCGATGATGACGACCGCGTTATCGTCGAATCGGATTCCCGAGCCGTCTTTGCGACGAGTCAAGTTCTTGGTACGAACGATGACGGCTTTCTGAATGGACTTTCTCTTTACCGTTCCCCGAGGGGTGGCGGACTTGATGGAGCAAACCACGATGTCTCCGATGTTGGCATAGCGCCGCTTGGAGCCTCCAGGGACCTTGATGACATAG
>JAUYKR010000113.1 GCA_030699855.1 bacterium | reverse complement strand
GTGATGAAAAAAGGAGACATGATAGCGGTCTGTAAAAATTTCAAAGGCTTGGTTGTCGTGGACGAGGCCTATATCGATTTTGCGGACAGGCAATCCAGCATGCTGGATCAACTTGGTGACCTGCCAAACCTGGTGATACTTCAAACCTTTTCTAAGGCTTGGGGCATGGCCGGAATCCGCCTTGGAATGGCTTTTGGGCCTTCAGAGCTTATTCAGGCCCTCATGAAGATGAAACTGCCTTACAACGTTAATTCGGTCACCGCCAGTCTTGCTCTGCGCGCTCTTCAAACACCCCAGCTTACCTTGGCCTGGGTCGATCAGATCGTAACTGAGAGGGAAAAATTGAGAGTGGAGTTGGAAAAATTTTCAGCTGTCGAAAAAATATTCCCCTCAGACGCGAATTTTTTGTTGATCCGTATTGCTGACGCGAAGCGTGTATACGATCAATTAGCTTCTCGGGGGATTGTGACCCGTTACCGCGGGAATGTTCCTGGTTGCGAGGGCACGATTCGCATTACCATTGGCACGTCGGAGCAAAATAGCCAGCTTTTATCCGCTCTCAAATCTTTTTTATGAAAAGGGTACTCTTTCTCGATCGCGACGGATGTCTAATCGTTGAGCCTTCTGATGAACAGGTGGATTCACTCGACAAGCTCGATTTGATGCCGGGAGTTCTCGAGGCACTCAAGCGGCTCAAAGAGTTTTTTACCTTTGTTTTGGTCAGTAACCAGGATGGGCTGGGTACACCAAGTTTTCCCGAACCAAGCTTTAGCGTTCCACACCAGGAAATGCTCAGACTGTTTCGAGCCGAGGGAGTCGAATTCGAGCGCGAATGTATCTGTCCGCACTTTCCCAATGATAATTGTATCTGTCGGAAGCCAAAAATCAGCCCAGAGCTCAGGCAATATTTGGACAAAAACCCTGACCTTGATCTCACCCGATCTTATATGATCGGAGACCGTGGAACCGATATGCAGCTGGCAAAAAATATCGGTTGTGAAGGTATCACCATCGGACCAGGCAATACCTGGTCGAACATAGCTTCCCTTATTCTTCATTCATTCACATGAATCGCACCGCCACTCTCACTCGTAACACCAGCGAGACCCAGATCTCGCTAGAGATCAATCTCGATGGTTCCGGCCAGTATCAGATCGATACTCCGGTTGGTTTCCTTAATCACATGCTGGAGCTCTTTTCCAGACACGGTTCTTTCGACCTCAAGCTGAGCGCTAAAGGCGATATTCAGTTCGACGATCATCACACCATCGAGGATGTTGGTATTGCGCTTGGCCAGGCTATCTCCGAGGCGGCTGGAGACAAAAAGGGTATCAATCGCTACGGATTCTTTTTGCTGCCTATGGACGAAGTCCTGATCGCTACCGCTCTCGATCTTTCCGGTCGCATGAGTTTTGAAACCAATTATCAGCCGACGCAGGAATACGTTTTCCAAAGCAATTATGAGCCGGTTCGTTCGCAGGTGAACGACTTTCCCACCGAGATGGTTAAGCACTTTTTCAAATCTCTGGTCGAGAACGCCAAAATGAACCTCCACTTCCAATTTCTGAACCCTGGTGAGAACGAACATCACAGGGTAGAGGCTATGTTTAAAAGCTTCGGACGGAGTTTGCGCATGGCAGTCGGTTATGATCAGCGCAATCTCGACCAACTTCCAACCACTAAAGGAAAATTATGAATATCATTGTTGACTATGACGCTGGAAACATCACCTCGCTGTGTAACGCGCTGGAAAAACTTAAAACCTCCTTCCAGGTGAGTGACGACGAGAGTGTCATACGGAAGGCTGATAAAGTTTTCTTCCCCGGACAGGGGCACATGGCCCAGGCCAGAAGAAGCTTGGAAAAGAAAGGCCTGATCGATTGTATTCGATCGCTCACTCAGCCTTTTCTCGGCATTTGCGTGGGTATGCAGTTGCTCTACGACTGGTCCGAAGAAGGAGAAACCGAGGGCTTGGGAATTGTTTCCGGCAAATTGATGAGGTTTTCTGATCCTGATCTCAAGGTGCCGCAGATGGGATGGAACTCGGTAACTGCTCGAAATGATAATCCGCTTTTCCGGGGGCTCAACGAGGAATACTTCTACTTTGTCCATTCCTACGCCGCTCCGCTCGGTGATCAATCCATTGCCAAGGCCGAATATGGCGGGCCTTTCACGGCCGCCTGCCAACATAAGAACTTCTCCGGCGTTCAGTTCCATCCGGAAAAATCAGGTGAAGCCGGCCTGCAACTTCTCAAAAACTTTTTAGCTTTGTGACATGCTTATTATCCCTGCGATCGACATTATCGACGGCCAATGCGTTCGCCTGCTCAAGGGCGATTACGACAGGCAAACGACCTATTCAAAAACTCCGGTTGAGATGGCGAAATATTTTGAATCCTGTGGAGCTGATAAAATCCACTTTGTCGATCTCAACGGCGCAAGGGCCTGTCGTCTGATCAACGTCGAAACGATTGCCGACGTTTGCCGTTCGGTTTCAATTCCGGTTGAGGTTGGCGGAGGCATTCGGACAGTCGAAAATATTCAAAACTTGTTTAATCTTGGAGTTTCTCAGGTCGTGATTGGCTCACTGGCAGTGGAGAATCCAGAACTGCTGAAGGGTTTTCTACGGCAATTTGGATCAGAGAAAATTATTGTCGGAATTGATGTTCTCAATGGTATTCCAAGAGTGTCTGGATGGCGTGAGGGGAGCTCGGTCACGGTTGATGAGCTTCTTCAAGGACTGGCCCAGGCTGGTGTCCGTACGATCACCTCCACCGACATCAGCCGTGATGGAACGCTCAGCTCACCCAACTTCGAGCAGTATGAATATCTGGTTCAGACCTACCCCCAGCTCAACATAGTCGCCAGCGGTGGAGTGTCCTGCCCAGAAGACGTGAGGAAGCTCGAAGAGATCGGGGTCGCGGGGGTGATTATCGGAAAGGCCATCTACGAAGGAAAAATTAATCTTCAACAATTATGCTGACCAAACGCATCATACCGTGTCTGGACGTTGCCAATGGGCGAGTCGTCAAAGGAACCCACTTCACCCTGCTTCGGGATGTCGGCGACGCTGTTGATCTGGCCCAACTCTACGCCGAGCAGGGAGCCGACGAGCTTTGTTTCCTCGACATCACCGCCACGGTCGAAAAGCGCAAAACCCTGGTTGATTTGGTCAGTCGGGTTGGAAAAGTAATCAGCATACCCTTTACCGTCGGTGGTGGGATTTCCTCAGTCGAAGACATCAGAGCTGTACTGTTGGCCGGCGCCGACAAGGTTTCGATCGGAACGGCGGCGGTGGCAAATCCATCTCTTATCTCCGAAGCCGCCGCTGAGTTCGGCTCACAGGCTATCGTCATTTCGGTGGACGCAAAAAGGACCGGGCCGGAGGCCTGGACTGTCTACACCAATGGGGGTAGGGAGGACACCGGTATGGATGCTCTTCGCTTCTGTTTTCACATGGAGGAATTAGGTGCCGGTGAGCTTCTGATTAACTCCATCGACCGAGATGGGACCAGGACCGGCTATGACCTTGAGCTCCTCAGGGCCATCAATGATCTTGTGGACATACCTGTCATTGCTTCCAGCGGAGCGGGAAGCAAAGAGCACTTTCTGGAAGCCCTGCGGGAAGGGCAAGCCGACGCTGTGTTGGCGGCCAGCCTGTTTCACTCTCGCGAACTCAGCATCCTGGAACTTAAACAATACTTATCTTCTCAAAATATTTTAATCCGATTATGAAAAATTTTTCCAACCAGCTCGATTTTAAAAAAGGGAGTGGTCTGATTCCGGCCGTTATCCAGGACAGCGTCACCAAGCAGGTGCTGATGTTGGGGTTTATGAATGAGGAATCGCTTGAGAAGACCATGGAAACGAAAAAAGTCTGTTTTTTTAGCCGCAGCAAAGATCGCCTGTGGATGAAGGGGGAGGAAAGCGGAAACGAGCTGATCGTGCTTGATGTAAAAATGGATTGTGATAATGATTCCTTGCTCATTCTTGTCCGTCCCAAGGGGCCGACCTGTCACAGCGGCGACGTCAGTTGCTTCGGAGAAGCGGAAAAGGATGGCTGTGCAGATTTGTTTCAGGTGATCTCAGGCAGAAAAAGCGCATTGTCTTCCGGTTCCTATACCACTTCGCTCTTCCAGGACGGCTTGGAAAAAATTTGTGGAAAAGTGGAAGAGGAGTCCGAAGAAGTGGTCCGGGCCGCCAGATCGGAGACGAAAATCAGACTTACCGAAGAGGCGGTGGATTTGCTCTACCACCTGTTTGTTCTCCTTGTTCAGCGCGACATCAGCTGGAGTTCAGTTCTGGCAGAAATGAAAAAGCGGAGAATGAAGGGTAAAGCTTGAAAAGCAAAAAGATTCTTTTACTATGGAGTCATTACAGCCTTTTCTCATGCCTATGCCTGCTCTCTACGTCCTTCCCTTTGACCATCGCGGCTCCTTCCAAAAAATGCTTTTCCCGGGTGTTGCTGAGCTTTCCGACGAGCAGCACGGGATAATAAAGAATTATAAGCGGGTTATTTTTGAGGCTATCAAAGTTATCGGAGGCAAGCGGGGATACGCCGACCTGGCCGTGCTCGTCGATGAACAATACGGACTGGATATCCACCAAGAGACCAAGCAGCTTGGTCTTCGCAATATGCTCACCATCGAAAAATCAGGCCAGGACATCTTTGATTTTCAGTACGAGGATTGGCAGCAACACCTGCTCGATGTCCATCCCAGCTACGCCAAGGCTCTGGTTCGGGTGGTGATGGGGGATGATAACTCCACTCAAAACTCTCGCCTGAAGCTGCTCAATGATTTTTGTGCCGACAACGGTATTGGATTTTTGATCGAACCGCTGATCCAGCCTTCTCCCGGTGATCTCGAAGCCGTTGATGGAAGTAAAGACCGCTTTGATGCTGAACTTCGTCCCAAACGATTCGCTGAGGCGGTGGCGGAGATGTATGCCGTTGGCGTCAAGCCTGATGTGTGGAAGATCGAGGGAACGGAAACCAAAGAGGCCATGGATGTCTGCTCAGAGGCCGCCTTTAATGGCGGCAAACAGGGGGTTCAGATCGTGATTCTTGGCCGGGGAGCTACTATGCCAAAAGTCGAACACTGGTTGAGGGCCGGAGCCAAATCCAAAGGGGTCAATGGTTTCGCCGTCGGACGTACGGTTTTTTCCGATTCCATCGAAAAACTTCATCGGGGAGAAATTGCTCAAGAGCGGGCTATTCAGGAAATTGCGGCCAATTACGAGCACTGCATTCAGGTGTTTGAAAAGGCAAGGTCTTAGGAGTATACTTGCCTTTCCTAGCCCCTTTCTTTCCAGATGGCTTCTTGGATCGTCTTACTTTTGGTTCTCATCAACGCGGGCTCACTGCTGGTGTTTTATCTTATCGACAGGAACATCAGTCACCTGGAGCAAAGCCATATTCGCATTTTGGGAAGTGAACACAAAGCAATGGTAAGTACCAAGAGGCTGAAAACACTTCGGATTAGCTACCTGGTACTTGTTTTGTTGTTGGCAGTTTATAGCTTCTATCTTTTTTCCGGTCACTGATGAATGATGTTAAGTCCTATCAAGTAGAGAGTGGGGTAGAGGAAGTGATTGTCAGCATCAACGACCACTGGGTTATTTTGGTGCGACCATTTCTTACCTTCGTCAGCGGCTGGGGAATATTCGCCTTTCTCTGGATTTGCTCGGATCTCCTTTTCGAAGTGTCAACAACCGCCAGCGCACTTCTTCTCTTATTTGCGGCCCTCTTGCTGTTGGTGGTGAACCACTTGTTTCTCATTCGTCTCCTTAACTGGGAAATCTCGACCCTGGTGGTGACGAATAAGAAAGTCATCGACTTCAGAAATACGCCATTCATCGAGGACGACACCATCTTTATAAACCTCGA
Organism: bacterium; assembly: GCA_030699855.1. Taxonomy (GTDB): domain Bacteria; phylum Patescibacteriota; class Gracilibacteria; order JAUYGZ01; family JAUYGZ01; genus JAUYKR01. Next base: position 7,293 of record JAUYKR010000113.1, on the reverse strand, counting down.
TGAGGTTCATGAAATCGAAAAAAGAAAACACGGATTTTTTGAAAATCTTCTCAACTACGGAGAGATGGTAATCAATCTGGCCGCAAGCCCTGAGCCCATCATCATTTATCATATTCCCAATCCTGGTGGTATCACCAACCTGGTTGGAGATATTCGCGATCAGAAGTTACAGGAGAAGAACGGGAAGTGACATTCGTCATAGTCGCGTGAGCCAGATTTACGCTACAATGCCTTTGCTCGTTCATTATCTATGCTAAAAAAATCAGCCCTGTTTTTGCTCCTCTTGCTTGGTTTCAGCTTGTTTCTGACTCCGGAAATCCAAGCTGAGAATTTACAAAAGGTCAGTATCGAAGTTTTCGAGCGGCAAGAATGCAAGCACTGTCAGGATCAAAAAGTTTTTTTAGATCTGCTTAAAAACACCAGAGATGATATTCAGGTTGTTTTTTATGACATCGCGCAGGCAGAGCATCGGAAGCTCTGGGAGCAGGTAGTTGAACTTGAAGCGCTACCAAAAGTGACTCCCACCACCCTCATCGGTGACACCATCTTGCAGGGATTTGATAAGGCCGAGACCACGGGAAAATTGATCGAGCGCCTTGTTGATCAGGCGAAGGGTAAGCAGCAGTATACTTTTCCTACCTTTTTGGCCGCTGGCGGTTCTGGAAAAGTCCAGCAGGTAAAGGATGGAAGCTGCGATGAGGAATCAACCGCCTGTTTAGCTGGTACTTACGAGCCCCTTTATGTCAGTATTCCCTTCATCGGCAATATTGATGTCAAACTGTATTCTCTCCCCACCCTCTCCATCATTCTCGGATTTATCGACGGCTTCAATCCCTGCGCCATGTGGGTGTTGGTCACCTTCCTGATCGTACTCGTCCAGGTTGGTGACCGCAGGCGCATGTGGCAGATTGCCGGTCTGTTTATTTTGGCGGAGGCCGTCATGTACTACCTGATCCTTACCGTGTGGATGACGACTTGGGACTTTGTCGGCCTCGATCACATCGTCACGCCGATCGTCGGACTGGTTGCCATCGGTGGCGGTTTATTTTTCCTCTACGAATGGAAGACTTCGGACGGAACTTGCCAAGTAGTGGGCGCGGAAAAGCGCCAAAAAACCCGTTCAAGGATCAAAGCCTTGGCGGAAGCTGAAATGACTCTCCTGACCATCCTGGGCATTGTTGGCCTGGCCCTGTCCGTGAACATCATCGAATTTGCCTGCTCGATCGGCATTCCTCAGGCCTTTACCAAGATCCTCGATCTCAACTCGTTGTCGATGCTCATGAAGCAGTTCTATATGGGGCTTTACATCCTCTTTTACATGTTTGACGACTTTCTGGTCTTTGGGATCGCTCTCTATAGTATCGAAAAAATCGGCCTGACCGTCAAATACTCCAAATGGTGCAACCTGATCGGCGGCTTGCTCATGCTTTTGTTGGGAGCTCTCCTCCTCTTCGCGCCGGAAGCGTTGATTCTTTAGTCACGTGTTGTCCCGCTGTTTTCGCCATGCTCAAATGCGGGACACAGTATCTTCGGCTTCGTTCTGCGCCCTTCGGTCTTGAACTCAGCTCGAATTCAACTGTGGAGCGGATAGCGGGAGTCGAACCCGCATCTCTGCCTTGGCAAGGCAATGTAATAGCCGCTATACGATATCCGCGAGAGCTTTAAGAATGTATTGAAAAGCAGTCGGAATGTCAACAGTGGTCAATGGGGAAAAAAGTCCTCTTGTTTTCCAATATGGGTCGGATATAATTAAAGTATACTTATCCAACCTTATGCTGACTTTGCCATCCAGGGACAACCTCACGCCAGAACTTCGGCAGCTTCTCGATCAGAAGCTGGAAGCTCTCCAGTCTCTTCGCCCTATTTCTCCGGTCGCTCTGCAAAAGCTCAAAGAGCGCTTCCAGGTGGAAATGACCTACAATTCCAACGGCATCGAGGGCAATACCCTCTCTCTCAACGAAACCTACTGGGTCTTCCAGGAGGGGATTACGGTCAAAGGCAAATCCCTCAAAGAACATCTCGAGGTCAAAGATCACAAGAGAGCTCTTGAACGCCTTTATGAACTGGTGGAATCTTCCGACGATCCAGACTTTAACGAGCGCCTCATCAAAGACCTGCACTATCTGGTGATTGAGCAGTCCGAAGAAAGCGATGATCAGGATTATCGTCAGGCGGATGTCTTCATCTCCGGTTCCGACCATGTTCCCCCCAAGCCGAACGAAATAAAGGCCGCCATGAAGTCACTGCTCAACTGGACTCGTCTTCATCAGCGCGATTACCACCTGATCGAATTCGCGGCCCTCTTTCACCATCGCTTCGCTCACATCCACCCCTTCCTGGATGGCAATGGCCGTACCGCCCGCCTGCTCACCAACTTATTTCTGATGAGGGCCGGATACCCGCTCGTCATTATCCTCAAAAACGACCGGCAGAAGTATTACCGCGCTCTCCGTCTGGCAGATGGCGGCCGCTATAAAGCCCTGATTCAATTTATCGCCCAAGCTTCCCTCCGCTCGCTCAACCTTTATTTGGACACCATTACACCTGCTAAAAAGAAGGATGAGTTTATTACTTTGTCAGAAGCCACCAAGTACTGCGAATATTCCCAGGAATACCTGAGCAAACTGGCCAAGGAGGGGAGGCTGGATTCTCACAAAAAGAGTCGGAACTGGGTGACGACGAAAAAGGCCATTCAGGAGTACGTGGCGAAGCACGGGAGGAGGGGGTAAAGAGATCTAAATAAAAAACGAGTAATATATTTCTGCTACTTTTATATAAAAACGCAATTTCTTAAGAGTTGACTTCTGTAGAAAATAATTTAGAATAGCGGCTTGAAAAAGGGGGAGTAATGTCCAAAACATTTCTTTTCTTTTTAAGAAAAACAATGCCCCCAGCCCTATCAGATAGGTCTAGCACGTCACCTCAACCCCCGCAAAGAAGTAGCCGCCGCGGGTTCATGGGGGCAGTATTTGCTGGGATCCAGAATATTACTGAGAGATCAGAAGAGGAGCCAGAAGTACATCAACAAGTGGACGGAGAAATTGGCAGACGAGAATTTGTCGCAGAGGCTACCAGATGGTTAATGTTAGCGGCTCTGGCGCTAAAACTGGGAATACGGCCTGCGGAAGCTCAAGAAGAACCCCTTCCAGATCCAGAGCCAGATGGCCATGCAGAACAGGCATCGGAGGAAGATCTTGAAGAGAACATTGTTCAGGAAATCAAGGCTCATCCGGAAAAAGTCTTGGAAAATACCGAAACACTTAAACTGATTATTTCCCTAAACTTCTTTGACGCGATCGGCGCCATTGCCAGAGGCCATGGGCATACGACAAACAGAATGATTCTTCGTCTCCGAAAGGAAAAAGAAGATGTAGCTGAAGAGGAGCGATGCCCGACTCCACAAAATGTAGCACTGAATATAAGTGGGTCATCCATCCTAAACAAAGTGGTTCAGGCGGCACTTGATGCCATTGGGATGGAGCAGGGTGCTGAATTTGTGGAAGATTTGGATCAACACTTTTGCCATACCAACCTTTTCGCGGGAGTAATACTAAATATGTACTTGGCCACCCATGGCCCGAAGTCAAAGCAAGAAGTCATCCATGGTTTCAAAGAGGCGGGATTGGGGGTCGGTATGCTTTTAACAGCGACATCAGTCGGAGCTGGTATACAGGTAACTGAAGAAAGATTTTTGCAGGCAGTTCACGAAGCAGATGTTAAAACTCGCAAAGAAACGGAAGCTGAAATGGGAAAAAGACCAAGTCCAGTTGATAAAATCCGTGGATTCCAAAGTGGTATTGCCACAGTCATGGGGGCTGCTCCAGTCGCGGCTGCTTTAAGCCAGATTCCTATTTTTGCTTTTGGGAATGCCCGTGTCGCCGCCAGCAAAATGGAAGCCTGCAAGAGGCTATCCGAGGACCTCTTTGGAGTTTGTGAAGGCATGACGTGCGCCCAAGTCGAAGAGCTGGCAAAAAGTCTGGAGAATCCAGTGATAACAAAAACCCTGTTAGTGCAAGCCGGACAAGTAAAAAGCCGTGCCGATGGCACCTTTACGCGTGTGGACTGCGGAAAAATGAGTGATCAGTACGTGACCAATTTTGGAATAGGAATGCTTTCCGGGACCATGGACTTGACACAGGCCGCCGGGGGTGATGTCGGGCCTGCCGTGGTAGGAGCAATACAAAGTTTTGGCCCCCTCGAAATGCTCAAATCGGGACTGTCGACTCTCCTCTGTACCATTGGGATGGGATTCGAAGAGTCCGCGGCCATGGCCAAGCGCTTGGGGGTTCCCATCTCAGACTTGGTGAATAAGAGAACCATAGGCGAGTCTCTCAAGTTTGCATTAAAAACCTGGGGGAACCTGTTTCAGTACGCCTTCGGTCTGTCCGGTAGAAGAGGTGGAGCAAGGTTTGGAGTGGGGGGACAGCTTACCTCTGACGCCGCCAATCTGTTCAGGGCCGGTGCTCAGGCAATAGCCATTCACATGACAGGCTTTGGGGGTAGCGTGGATGACATCCTGGCCAGGAAAGGTATGCACATGGGGCGAGAGGTGATGGATGAACGAAACAAGCTGTTCTCTGATATTACTTTAGCAAGAGCAGAGCTTGTTCGTCATATGGAAGTAGATGGAGAGCCGAGAGACAAAGTTAACGCCATGAAGCTGGAAAATGGGGAAGCCATAGAACTGGCTAATCTGGTAGTAGCGGGAGTGATAACCCTCGAAGACGCGAAGCTCGGAAAGCGGAATGAAGTGATGTATGAGATCCATTCAATGATCAAGCGAAGAATTGTGAAACAGGTGACTGAAGCCAAAAAAAGACGAACCGACAGGCTGAGAAAGATAAGTGCAGCCACTGCAATTGACCACATGAAAGCGGGGTTTTCCAAGAGAAGTGAAGTAATGAAACATCTTTCTTACCCGCTCTTAATTGAACACGTTGTTGATGGTGTTATCTTTCTGGAGGATGCAAAAAAAATAGAAAAGGAAATCATGAGCCGAAAGGAAGCCTTAAGAAGAGCGGACCTGGTTTTGCTGGACATCATTACTGTCGAACAGGCTGCGAGCGGGAACTTTGAGCAAGGTCTCATGGATCAAATCATGAATCGAGACCACATGGCTTCCGAGCTGACTGACTTTGGTCAAATCCTCCGCGATCTGGATGCCCTTCCGAGTGCGGAGCATGCTCAACGAGCTCAGCCTTTAATCGACAAGGTCAGTGCATTCACGGAGATGTTGAACCAGCAAATCGATTTCAGCAATGAGGAGGCAATGAAAGATTTTAAGGCAAAGGTTAAAGCCATCCACGACCTTCTCAACAAAGTACCGAGCTTCATTGACCTCTTTCGATTCGAATACTGGGAGCTCCACTTGGGCCCGGAGCTGGCGGAAACGGCCTACATTGTTTTTCTCCAGGGCATTCATATCCCGGGCCTTATTACCACCATGAACCGGGTAACGTACGATATGAAGGATGATATCTCAGAGTTCCTCAGTATGGTGCCGGATGTCGCGAAGAAAGAAGCAGGGCTGGCATCGTCAATGACCATACATGCGGCCCTCAGTTCTGTTGCGGATAACTGGGCAGACGAACTCATTCACGCTAAACAGCTCGCGAACGAAGTCTTTCTGCCCGAACTGGCGCAAAGATACGGCCTCCTGCGCGAAGGAATGGACTATGAAGACCTTGGGATTGATACTCATGGCCAAAACATTACCGAACAATATCTGCAAATGGCGGTTATGCTGGAGGAACATCTCCGTGCCAATGGCAGGGAAGGCGAATTAGAACAAATGTATCGAGAGCTGTGGGAAGCTTTTCTGATCAATAAGGCCATGGCCATTATCTCGGCTGTGTTTGGAGGTGGGGAAAGCACCATTGGAAACTCTCCTCACTTTACCGCCATCGTCAATGACCTCAAGAGGGTCCTGACCCTTAAAGCCTCATTTGTAGACATTCAAAATCATCTTACGCATCACCTTACAAGACTGGGTCTGAGTTTTGCTCAAGCGCGTGTTATCATTCCGACACTTGAAATGCACTGTGTCAGTCACCTCTTCGGAGGCAATCCGTTCAGGCCGGAAAATAGAGGAATCTATAAGGTACCAGAACCGGCTCATGCAGGCGCCGGTCACTAGTCTTCCAATCTTGTTGGAAGAAACCACTGATGTATCATCAGCTTGTTTAAACTTTTCCAGTGTCCACCAACCAAACTCTCTCTACCATCCTCACCCGCATGTCCGAGCTGTACCAGCTTGGCGGGGACGCGAACGATCGCTATCGCATCGCTAGCTATTCGCGCGCGGCTCAGTTGCTCAATTCTCTGCAAACAGACATCAGGCAGATCATCAAAGAAAATCGTCTCTACGATCTTTCCGGTATCGGTGAAGCGATCGGCGGCAAGATCGAAGAGTTTTTAAAAACCGGAAAAATCCAAACCTACGAAAAACTTCAGAAAAAATTTCCCAAGCCCTTGGTCGACTTGCTCGACATCCCCGGACTCGGCCCCAAAAAAGTCCACGCTCTTTGGCGGCAGCTGGGTGTGACCGATAAAAAATCCCTCAAAGCTGTCCTCACCGATGGATCGGCGGCGAAGCTCGACGGCTTTGGCGAAAAAAGCGTTCACAACATTCTCGACGGGCTTGGGATGAAGCCAGCTCACAAAGATCGCAAGTCTTACGCTAAGGTGAAACCAATCGCCGAAAAGATAAAAAGATATCTGGAGAAGTCTGGTCTGGTCGAGCGGTTGGAAATTGCCGGATCGTTCCGTCGAAAAAAAGAGACGATCGGAGATCTCGATTTCCTGGCGGTCAGTGCCAGGCCTCAGGATTTAATCCATTATCTCACTCAACATCCGGAGGTCAGGAGGGTCACGGCCGAGGGGGCCACCAAGGGGTCGGTCATCCTCAGAGACGGCCAGCAAGTTGACCTCCGAGTCGTAAAACAAGACGAGTGGGGGGCGGCGCTGATGTACTTTACCGGCTCCAAGGAGCATAACGTGCAGCTCCGCAGCTTAGCCAGAACGAAGGGAATGACGATCAATGAATATGGCTTATTTGTCCTCAAAAGCGGGAAAAAAGGCAAGAAGCTGGCGGGGGACACAGAAGAAGGAGTTTATGGCACCTTGGGACTCAAATATATTCCTCCGGAGCAGCGGCTAGGGGAGGGTGAAATTGGTAAAAATATTGAGAAATAGTATTGACAGTATGTCAATATCCTTTATACTGCCCGCGACTTAAAGGCTGTTTTGCCTTTGAGACCAGAAAAGAGGGAGTTCTTCACAGTGGATTTTCGG
>JAUYKR010000052.1 GCA_030699855.1 bacterium | reverse complement strand
TGGGAGCAAGCTGAGGGGGCGTTCTCTCCGGCCTTGCCGGCCTGTTCTGACTCTGAGCGTTCTTCGCTCCGCGCTTTTCTTCCTTTTCTGCCCGCAATTTCTCCAGACCAGCCTCGACTTGCGCCAGGGTGATAGGAGTGTAGTTTTCCGGAACGGTGACCAGCAGATAACGCAGCAGGTCGGGAAAGTGCTTGAGTTCGCCCTCCAATTCCTTCAAAGCCTCGGCGTTGGAGATAAAATTCCAAACGGCGTAGTGGCCCTTTGATTGCTTCTTGATGGGATAAGCCAGACTTCGCAGGCCCCAAATTTCTTCGAACGTCAAACTCGGCCCTAATGCCTCTTTGAGGCCCTTAAGGCGTTCTTCCACTTCACGATCTGATATTTTTCCGCTGATGATCACCATCAGCTCATACTTTTGAGACATTCTCTTGGGGTTTAGATCCCGATATGTCCCCCTCGACTTCGCTCGGGAGAATCCACGGGACTGAGAAATGATAGCTGGTAGAATCTACTGGCTGCGGACAGCCGTGTCAAGGGCAAGTCCGAACCTCGTTTTGATGTTGCTATAAAATATATGGTATAATACTATGAATTATCCATTCATTTCGCATCTCTATGGGAGTCGATACCCAAGATGGAGGGGCTGATATACCCGAGCGGAGAACTCCGGAATTACAAGCAGTACCCGATTCTCCCGAAGGAGCCGTAAAGCGGCATGTGCTGGATAGGGTTGAGGTAGTTCAGGGGGGCATTACTGAGGTGCACGTTGAAAATGCCATTCGGGAACTGGAGCAATCACGGGCTCAGAGCTTTGCAGGCAAGGACTTCGGGCTCGAGCGGACAGAGGGCTCGGATACTTTTTCCATTGTCAGTCGGGGGGGGTCTGATGAGGGTCGCGATGAGCAAGAAGCTCAAAGGTTTACCATCGAAACCCTTGGAGATCCCGACCACGAATCCGTAGCGAAGGTTCATGAATTTATGGGGGAAATCTTCGGCAAGGAAGAGCTCGATCCCCTGGACATCATGCAGGAACAAATGCGCGGTCAGCGCTACGGCTGCGATATCGACACCCGCGCGGTTTATTTTGCCGTAAAAAATGAAAAGGGGGAGGTGATCACGACGCTGGGAGGAGGACTGCTGCCTTTAAGAAACGAGCGAGGAGAAGCCAGTAACCAGGCAGTTTTTATGGTCTTTTACGTGGCCACTGATCCCAAGCTGCGCCAATACGGATTGGGACGGGAGGTGATGATCTCGGCTTATCGACAGGCCATGGAGGAGGCCAAGAGCAGAGGTTTAGACTTTGTTGGCGCGGCCGGAGAGTGTACCTGGAGGTCGCGCGCGTTTTGGGAACGGGTGGGCTGGAGGCGCGCTTACGCGGAGGATCCTGACACGGGAGTAGCTGAGGAGGTTCCTTATGTCCAACCGCCTCTGGCCTTTGACCTGGAAACAGGGAACGTGGAAGAGGGTGCCGGTGATGCCCCCGAGCACTTTATGATCGATCTTTTTAACCCCGCTAAGGCCAGTGGTGAAGAAGTTCCGGAGCTTCTGAATGGAGTCGTAAGGGCGTTTTATCACACGAATAACTCTGTTGGAAAGGCGGCCTTCGAAAGGGAGGCGGGTTCCTCCGAGAAAGCCAAGGCGGCTTTTGACAGGCACCGCGAGGCTATTCGTCCCCATGAAGAGCGTTTTTCCGCTGCCCTGAAGGGCAAAAACATTTCGTTTTTGACGGAGAAGGAGGTGGTGGCCCGAAGAGCGGACGGTGTTACCGTCACCGATTATGTGACCTCTGATGAAGAGCAGGAAGCGCAGAAAAGCAAGGAGGCCGCGAGAGCCTTTCGGGAACAACAGGATAGCAGTGATGTTTTGTAGGCCTTTGGGAATCTCAATTCCTGCGAAAATGAGGCCTGATTTATTGCATTTTTGTAAGGCAAAGGTAGGGTAAGAGCGTCAACACCAAGGGGGAAGGGTGCTCTTTTTCCGACACGTATGAACTTTTCCCGTTTTTTGAAAAAAGGCGCTTTGGTCGCCAGTATTACGCTCTTTGGAGGGCTGATGTTTAGTGCCGGAACCCTGGCCGCAGCCCAGTTGATGTTTCCGGATGTTCCGGAAGGCCTTTGGTTTAGCGGATCGGTTGAGCAGCTGGCCAAGATGGAAGTGGTGAAAGGCTACCCGGACGGGTCATTTCGCCCCGATCAGGCGGTGCAGCGAGCGGAGATGGCGACGATGCTGGCCAGGTATCACCGCTACCTGTTGGAGGAATACTTCCCGCAAAGATCCGAGTTGGATCAGCTGTTTTTGGAAAGCCTAGAAGACACTTCGGCAGCTAACACCTTGGTGGTCAGCAATGCCAATGGCGAGAGTGGGACGAAGGATGGGGCCGGAACCACGGCAGCAACCGGAAATACCGCAAAGGAAGCTTCGCTGGCGACAGCTCCACCTGCGAATAGCGGTGGCGCTTCGGCAGGCGCGGATTCCGATGCTTCCGCGCCCCCCAGTCCGGCACCCGCGGTGAATCCGACCGGGAACGCTGCCGCCGCCAGTATCATTCAGGCGCCATCGGATTTGAATGAGCAACCGCTTTCGCCCTCACCAACGGTCTTTCCGGTAACCCAGGGAAGCTTGGAGGTTTTGGATGTGTATGAAGATCCCATTGTTCTGTACCAGGAACGCTGCTCGAGTCAGGCTTCCTGCCAACAAGTTCAGGCCAGCTACGACTGCGATATCGTCAGCCCGGTGAAGGGATTTTTGCCGAAAATTCCGATGATGAATTGTGACCGCAGAATACGGCAGTCCGATCTGGACGGCGCCGTCTTCACCGACAGCACGCTGGACGTGTATCAGCGTAACTTTGTCAGCCAGCAAAACGGCCAAACAGTGTACATCAATACCCTGTCCGCCTTTTCAAAAACCTTTGCCCCCATTGTGAACCCTTTTGACGCTCTGAACTTTCTGCAGGCCGTCACCCGCGAGCGGGCGGCGGCAAGCTTAGGCGACTTGATCAAATATGAAGGCCAGGGCAGTTATGAGTGGTATTTGAGCGGCGATGATATGCCCTTCACCAACATTGTAAAAAGTGGTGACAGCTATACCATGACCCTGTTTACCAGTCCCAAACTGCCCTGCGGCAGTTGGAACATCGAAGCCAAGCAGTATCGGGTGCTGAACGACGCCGAATTTGAACTGATAAACTCCGGAGAGGTGGGCAAGTATCAGGGGACCCTGCTCTGCGAGTAGGGGAGAAACTTTCCTTGAAGAATCGGGCTTTACCACTACAATAAGCTTTGCGATACTTCGTATCCGCACCTTCGTGGCGGGCGTAGCCAAGTGGTTAAGGCATCGGGTTGTGGTCCCGACATTCGTGGGTTCGATCCCCATCG
>JAUYKR010000051.1 GCA_030699855.1 bacterium | reverse complement strand
TCCACCTTTTTTGTGTACACGTCCAGATTTAACACGCCATCCGTAAAGGCATTCAGAAAGTTGGCGTCGTGGGAAATCACGATCACGGTCTTTTGATAACCGATGAGAAAGCAGGTGAGGTGATCGATTCCGTCGGCATCCAGATTGTTCGTCGGCTCGTCGAGCAGGAGAATATCTGGCTCTTGGATCAGGGCGTAGGCCAGCAGCAAACGGGCCATCTGGCCGCCGGAAAAGTCTTTGATTTTTTTATCGAAAGGAGTGGAAAGATTCACCACCTCCAACGCCTCCTTCACCAGTTTTTCCAGATGGTAGACCTTCTCCGAAAACGCAGTCGCGAAATACTCCATCACCGTGTGATCGAAAAATCTCCTGGGCATGACCTGAAGGGCGATGCCGATACTCACCCCTTTGGGAATGTTCACGCTCCCGGAGAGCGGCTTCAGGGTCATGTCCACGGCTTCGTGATCGAAGGCGCCGGAGGCGCCGAGGATGAGCTTGAAGAGTGTGCTCTTTCCGGCTCCATTCTGACCCATGATCGTGATCTTCGCATTTTCCCGAACGGAAAAGCTCGCTTCATCCAAAACGGGCTTAAGCCCATCGTAGGAAAAAGACACCTGATCGAAGCGAACAATAACGTTGCCGTGGTCCATAAGTGAACAAGAAAAGCCCGAGCAGTGTACACGAAAACGTGCGGCATTTCACGCAAGTCGAAAGCCGTAACGCCCCCTTCACTTCTCCGTCAGAATAGGAGATCGTTCTTATATCTTTATTTTAATGTTATGAATTCTCTTCTGAGAAACCTGATTGGCGCCGCCGCTCTGATCGCGACCCTGTCTTTCGCATACGCCGCCTATAGCTACGTGGAAATCTACGACCGCTCCAGCGAACCCAGTAATTTCCGCAGTTTTTCCGTAAGCGCCGAAGGCGAAGTGGTGGCCGTTCCGGACATCGCCCAATTCAGCTTTAGTGTGATCACGGAGGGCGGAACCGATGTCGCCAGCCTACAGCAGGAAAACACGGGGAAGATGAACGCCGTCATTGAATTCGTAAAGGGCGAAGGAATTGATAAAAAAGACATCAAGACGGAGAACTATTCCATCGAGCCGAGATACACCTACCAAAATTGTGAAGGCGGCAGAAACTGCCCTCCACCAAGCATTTCCGGCTATACCGTTCGCCAGTCAGCGGTCGTGAAGATACGAGACTTCGCCAAAATCAGCACCCTACTGGGAAATGTGGTCAAGAAAGGAGCCAATTCTGTTTCGCAGCTCAGTTTCACCATCGATGACCCCACCATGGTGGAAAACGAAGCCAGGGCCAAGGCTATCGTCAAAGCCCAGGAAAAAGCCGAGGCCATTGCCGAGGCGGGAGGCTTCAGCGTGGGCAGACTCCTGAGCATCTCCGAAAATAATTATGGCTACCCGATGATGGCCAGAAGCTACGCCTATGACAAAGCTGAGCTTGGTGCCGTAGGAGGGGAAATCGCACCGCAAATCGAGCCCGGCTCGGAGGAGCTTCGCATCAATGTGACGCTCCAGTACGAGATAGATTAAACAGGTCTTGCTGAACAGAGCAGGAAAGGGATGTTTGGATTTCGCAACGAGGACCTTCGAAGCGAAAAATTTGAAAGAATCATCATTTGACACATAACTTATCTTTTCTTACCGAATAACGAGATTCCTTCCGCAGTAAGAAATCCAAACATCCCTTTCCTGCTCAACAACACTAATTGACCTCTACCACCAGATCGTTATCCATCTGGCTGGAGCGGATGGTATAGCGATATTTTTTGCCGCGCTCCGCCGAGGAGTCGGTAAAGGTAATATCGCGGGTATCTCCCAGCGGGATTTGAGAAGTAATCACATTTCCGTAAACATCCAGGTCGTCGCGCAAGACCACAAATCGGCGCGGCCGATCCGTTTTCCATTCCAGGCGGAGGTAACCGTTGATCCAGCGATAGCTGACATCAGAAATCGGCTCGGTTCCCGTCTGGCGGTCATCCCCTACCGGTTGTTCAATTGGAATACTGTCTGTTTTCACCGACATTTCACGATTATTTGACTGACCCTGGGTAAGCTTCGGAACACCTTTGTGAGCCAGATCTAAAGCCGTCACCATGATCTGAGCCACCTTGGCTCTGGTCAACGGTTGATCAAGGAGTTGATGATCGCGAACTGAAATCAGACCCAGTTCGGTAGCGACCGACAGGGCGGATTTGTACCAGGGATCAGTCTGCTCCAATTCCACCTCCAGCAAACGGAGAACCATCGTCAAAAATTCTTCCAGCTTGACGTTTCCGGAGGGATTAGCCTTGCCCCGATAACCCTTGATGATGGCCGGCTTGGCCAGACCCTGATAGGAAGTTTGGGAAGCGAAGAAGAGAGCCTTGGCAAACCAGTCTTCCCGGGCCACGTCACCAAAAGGAATGCGACCGACTTGAATGGCGTTGATATCGATATCGGAATAAAATCCGCGGATGAGAGAGATAGCTACTTCGGCCCTGTTGATAGGTCGATTGAGGCCAAAGCTGCCGTCGGGATTACCCTGGAACACTTCAGCATCTTTCAGGGTAACGATGGCTTCATAGGTCTTATCATCGATTTGTCCGCGAACCACATCCGTAAACGGTTGTTTTTCTTCCACTTCTATGGTCACCACCTTATCGGGCTGAGCGATGACAGATGGAGTATCGGTACTGAGAACTTCCGGAGGATTCACGAAGCGCAGCTTGTATTCTTCGCTGATTGAATTCTCGTTGCTCACCTGCACGATGACTTCACCGGCCCTTTGGTCGGTCACGAGCAGGGAGGCATGACCATTCTGGAGAAAGGCGGAGCCTTCGTACCTGGCCGTGGGAGAAGACAAGGCCAGCCTGATCTCGCCGATGAAGTTGGGATAGACCTGGCCATTCTGATCAACAGCAGAGATCTCAACCCCCACCCATTCGTTCGGCTGGGCCTGGGAACGCGGAGCGGAAATGGTGAAATCGGTAAAGGTTGGAACCTGAACGGGCGTGACGCTGGCGATCAAAGGCTCTCCGCTGGAAGCGATTTGTCGATTCAGATATTGGTGAGCATTGGCATAAATACCCTGACGACTGCTATCACTACGAACGATGGAATAAGCCATCGTCGGATTCAGCATGACGCTGACGGGATCGATAGTTTTAACCAAAGTTTCCTCCGCGGTTTGTGAGAAGAACACCTTGTATCCGGCGTTGTAATACGGACGGTGATCGGTACGGGCGAGGAGGTCCGGCTGGATCACGACGTGGGCATGATTGGCAGTGGCATTGCCGGAAGCTCCAATCTGTCCCAAAACTGTCCC
>JAUYKR010000045.1 GCA_030699855.1 bacterium | reverse complement strand
ATTAGGACTTCAAAAAAGTCTCCTCTGCTTTTTTAAGGGCATCGCCAACAAACATCAGGCGTTCATATTTGAGGGCGTCCACGATGTTGAGATAGGGGGCGGTGATGGTCTTTGTGTTTTTGAGGTTTTTGGCGGACTTTTCGATGACGGCGTTCTTTTCCGGAATAATGATGAGAATATTCTTAGCCGTCTGCATTGGTTCCAGTTTGGCCAGCATTTGGGCAAAGAGTTTCGTCTTCATCTCTCCCTGGTAGTCTTCCAGACAAAAAATACCTTTTTGCTGGGCTCGAAGGCTAAGAGCGGAGAAAAGGGCCTTTCGGCGCTGTTTTCTCGGCATTTGAACCTTCCAGTTTCGGTTTGATCGGGGGCCAAAGACAACACCTCCACTCCGGAAGAGGTTGGCGGTGATGGCGCCGTGACGAGCGCCTCCGGTACCCTTTTGGCGGTGGATCTTGCGGGTGGAACCGGCAACTTCACCTCTTGTTTTGGTATGAGCGGTGCCACGGCGGCCATTGGAACGCTGGCGCTCCAAAGCCTGACTGATCAACTCCTCATTCGGTTTGATGCCGAAGATGGCATCGGTGGCATCCACAGTTCCTTTTTTCTTGGCGTCTTGTGTGTACAGGTCGAACTTCATTTTTTAGAATCTAATATAAACAGTAGTATTGGGGGCTCCGGGCACTGGGCCTTTGACGGCGAGAAGCTTGTTTTCCAGATCGAGTCGGACAACCGGAACCTTGTGGCGGGTCTGCAGGTCGAATCCGTGTCTGCCAGCCTGCTTCTTGCCCTTCTTGATTTTTCCAGGCTTGGATCGGCATCCCATCGATCCACCCTTTCTGGTTCCGCCATTGTTCTTGGACGAGTGGCCGTGGCCGCCGGGGAAACCGCTGAAATTGTGGCGTTTGATCACTCCCGTGAAACCATGACCTTTGCTGACAGAGCTAATACTGACCGTTCCAGCCTCGCCGAGGAGGTTCAGGTTTATCGTGGCTCCTTTTTCCGGCATCTCGTTGACGCGAAATTCTTTAAGGATGCGGAACTTCTTGGTCTTGGTGGGCTTCTTTAGCGGCTCAATGCCAAGAACAACGGCTTCGTATCCGTCCTTATCAACCGTCTTCACCTGAACGACGATTGCGTCTGGCACGGATATCACAGTCACGGGCACAACGGCACCGTCTTCCTGGATCACGCGTGTCATACCAACTTTTTTGCCAATGAGACCTGGCATAGTTTGTATGGATTAGAGGTTTCTCCTCGACTCTCTGCTTTCGCTCGGAGCTGGGAGTAGTCATTTGGCTCTCTCCCGACGCAAGGTCGGGATCAAACGAACCTGTGACCGAAAACGTAATGCCCACCTTAGGCGAGCCAAGGTACTTTAGCGAGGATGTGGAAAGTGGTCAAGGGGAAAGGGATAGAAAATATACTGGTGGGCATTTCCGAAGGGAGGGAGAAATTATTCGCTGCGGAAAAATACAATAGCCATTTGTTTTTGCGGCCGACTGTCGTGAAAACTGTCCTCGCTTCATACTTTCTCCCTCCCTTCGTAAATATGATCGATTATTAGAAATACTTTTCTGTCCCAAGGAAGGGGAATGGGATAATATCCTGTTGTTCTTTAAGAAGATCATGAAAGAGGTTATATCTACCCCAAGTGCTCCCCAGGCCATCGGGCCGTATAGCCAGGCGATTAAGGTGCCCTTCGACTCTGTTCAGGGCAGAGGAGGCTTTATTTTTTGCTCGGGGCAGATCCCGCTGGATCCGGCCACGGGGGTAATTGTCCCTGGCGGTATCAAGGAACAAACTCAGCGAGTGCTCGCCAACATCCAGGCGGTGCTGGAGGCAGCCGGGTCTTCGCTGGCAAAGGTGGTGAAGGCCCAGGTGTTTCTCCAGGATCTCAACGATTTCGCCGGTATGAACGAAGTCTATGCCTCGTTTTTCTCCGAACCCTATCCGGCGCGAGATACCTTTCAGGTGGCTAAGTTACCGAAGGGGGCTTTGGTGGAGATTTCGGTGGTGGCGGAGGAGTAGGAGGAAAGATCAGCATCTTCTCCCATCTTTACTATTTGCTCCCACTTCAGGAAGTCGCGGTATTTGGTGTCTCCCAGGTTGACCTGAATAACGGTGAGCCTTGTTCCTTTTTTTACCCGCATTTGCTTTTCGTCCAGGGTGTTTGAGAGAATGTCGTATGATTTTTCGATGGCGTCGTAAAAGAGGGACGGTCCAAAGTGGGAGATCAATTTTTCCCACGGTCCTTTCGTGGAGCTCAAATACTCTGATATTTCAGTTTTTCGGTTTTTCGGCCGACGGACATTGATTGCCAAAATATCTTTGGCGCCCATTTTTTCGGCCTGTAAAATAGGAAGGTTATTGACAATCCCTCCATCGACCAAAAATCGATCGTTGAGACGATGGGGTTTGAACACTCCGGGAATACTGATGGTCGCGCGAACGGCGTCTTTTATTTTGCCTTTGCCGAGCACCACTTCCTCTCCGGTGTCGATATCGCAGGCTATGCAGGCAAAGGGTATTTTTAACTGCTCAATTCTTTTATTCCCGAAGTGTTCTTCCAGTATTTTCTCCAGCGCTTCTCCGCTTTGTAGATACCCACGCCCGGGTTTCGAAATCATCGATACCCACGAAATATCTCTGAGGATTTTCTCCAGATCTTTTGATTTTTTCCCCATGGCAAGGAAGGCTCCTATAAGCCCCCCCATTGAATTTCCGGTGATGATATCGAACTCAGCTTTCTGTTCCTCGAGTTTTTTGATGATGCCGATATGGGCGAAGCCTCTGGCCGCGCCTCCTCCCAATACGAGGGCTTTCATGGGTGTTTATTTATGTTAGAATCTTGTCTAGCATAAGCCATTTTGGTGGATTTCTCAAAAATAAATCTCGGCGATCACCAAACTCTCGCCCGCATGATCGTGCTCGAGGCTCTTCAGCAGTCCTTCAAAACCCGCGAAGACTTTCAAAAATTTCGAAATCAGATTACCAAACGTCAGCAGGGAAAAATTTTTCACAATCTGTACTTCGTAAAAGCCTACGAAGACCTGGTGAAGGAGGGGAGGATTGAACGGAGTGATGAATTCCTCCGCCTGATCCAAAAGCGCCGGGTGCGAACCATGAGCGGAGTGGCACCGGTGACGGTGCTTACCAAGCCTTTTCCTTGCCCCGGGAAGTGTACGTATTGTCCCACGGATGTACGGATGCCAAAGAGTTACCTGATTTCCCAGCCGGCGGCGCAGAGGGGCTTTCGTCAGCGCTTTAATCCCTACAGTCAGGTTTATGTCCGCCTCAAAGCTCTGGAGATGACGGGGCACGAAGTCTCGAAAGTGGAACTGCGCATCCTGGGTGGCACTTGGAGTTCGTATCCAAAAAAATATCAGACCTGGTTTGTGAAGCGCTGCCTGCAGGCGTGCAATGAATATGAGGTAGTTCGGAGTCAGGAGTTGGGAGTTGGGAGTCAGGAGATCCCGCCACGGCGGGCAGGCGGAGTCAGGAGTTCGGAGTTTGGAGTGAGGAGCGTTCGCAATACTATTAAAAGTCGGTATGGAGTGGATGAGGTAAATACGGTAAAGGTGAGAAGTTTGAAAGGCGGCAAGCTCCGACTTGAAGACGCGGTAAAGGAGAATGAAACCGCAAAGGTGCGCTGCATTGGCATCAACATCGAAACCAGACCGGATTTTATCGATAAGGCTGAGCTGCGACGCTTGCGCATGCTTGGCGTGACCAAGGTGGAGATGGGCGTGCAGACGACGGATGACCGCGTTCAAGAACTGACCAAGCGTGGCCATGATCTTGCTTGTGTTCGCAAGGCGACTCAGTTGCTCAAAGATGCCGGCTTCAAAGTCAGCTACCACATGATGCCGAACCTGGAGGGAAGCACGGTGGAGCAGGATAAAAAAATGATCGGGGAACTCTTTGCCGACGATCAGTATCAGCCAGATTATCTCAAGATTTACCCGTGCGTGGTGGTGCCGAACACGGTGCTGGCACAGCGCTATCGCAAGGGACTTCACATGCCCTACGACGATGAGACACTTGAAGAAGTGTTACTCGCAAATCTTCGCTCTGTGCCCGAGTGGTGTCGGATCGACCGGGTGGCCCGCGATATTCCGGCCGATGAAATAGAGGCGGGATCGCGCGTTTCAAACGTTCGACAAATTCTCGAAGAGCGATTGA
>JAUYKR010000037.1 GCA_030699855.1 bacterium | reverse complement strand
TCGCCGGCCCCGGCTTCCTCAACTTCCGCATCACCACCCCATCCCTCGAAGCTGGCCTGATGGCACAGATTGGCGATCCGGATCGTCTAGGCCTGCCCCAATTGGATCAAAGTGAAGCGAAAACAATCGTCATCGATTTTTCCGCCCCCAACATCGCCAAACCGATGGGGGTTCACCACCTGCTGTCGACCATTATTGGTCAAGCCATCAACAATCTGCTCAAAACCTGTGGGTACAAAGTCATCCGCGACAACTATGTGGGCGACTGGGGCACCCAATATGGAAAGTTGACGGTGGCCATCCAAAAATGGGGAGACATGGAGAAGATCAAGAAAAATCCCATCCCAGAACTCCTGAACCTGTACGTGAAGTTTCACGATCAGGCCGAGAAAGATCCAGGCCTGGAAGACCAGGGCCGAGCAGCCTTTAAAAAGCTGGAAGAGAAAGATCTCGAGATCACAAAACTGTGGCAGTGGATTCGGGAGATCAGCCTGGAAGAGTGCCAAAAGCTGTGGGCCCGCCTGGGCGCAGAGTTCGACTGCATCAACAGCGAAAGCTTTTACGAGGACAAGATGCAGCCGATCATCGCCGAGGGCTTAAAAACAGGCGTGATAACAGAAGGCCAGGAGGGGGCGTTGATCATCGAAATGGATGATCCCAACAAACCTCCCGCCATCATCCGCAAAAAGGACGGCGCCACCCTGTACGCCACTCGCGACCTCGCTCGTGTCAAATACTGGCAGGACGAGTTAAAAGGAAGTCTGGGCATCAACGTGGTCGACATCGCCCAAAAACTCTACTTCGAACAACTCTTCGAAGCCGCCCATAAGATGGGCTTTACTAAGATGCAACAGGTCCATATCGACTTTGGACGGATGGAATTTCCAGAGGGTGGGATGAGCACTAGAAAAGGAAAAGTTATACTGCTCGAAGAAGTGCTGGATGAAGCCGAAAAGCAAGCCCTGAAAAAAATAAAGGATCATAGTTCCGAGCTGCCGGAGGACGAACAAAAAGAGTTGGCCCGCAAGCTGGGACTAGGCGCCATCAAGTACAACGTACTCAGCCAGAGCCGCAACAAAAACTACAGCTTCGACTGGGACCAGATGCTCTCGTTTGAAGGAAACTCCGCCCCTTATTTGCAGTACGCATATACGAGGACTCAGAGCATCCTCCGCAAGGCAGCGGAAGCGGGATTGAAAACGGACCTCGCGGTAACCGCCTCTTTGGCCGTTGAGGAAAAAGAACTGCTGAAAAAGCTGCTCGAATTTGAAGAAGCCATCCAGCGGTCCACCGAGGAATATAAGCCAAACCTGCTCTGCAGCTATCTGTTCGAAACCGCTCAGGCTTTCAGCACCTTTTACAACAACCTGCGCGTGCTCGACGCCGAGACGGCGGAGAGTATTTCCACTCGCCTCAAGCTGGTGGAAGCCGCAGGCACTGTGCTGAAAAAAGGTCTGGGCTTGCTGGGAATTGAAGTACCGGAAAGGATGTGAGATACTTATCGCCTCAGTGTCAACCCCTCCCATGAAACGATTGCTCAAGGTTATCGCCGTCGGCATCATCGTCAGCTCCCTGATCCTCGGTAAAAACGCGGAGCTATTCACCGGCGAAACCAAACAATGGATCTCAAATCTGCTCAGCTTCTTCGACGAAGCCCTGATCGTCACCGACGTCCAGGCTGTGATGGACGACTGGCGAAATTGGCCAAAGTCGAGAAAAATGAGGGACTTTAACGGGAATGTCTACCTGATGCCCTTCGAGATTTTTCAGCAGCGGACGATCAACGAAACGGATGACCCCAGAAACACCATCTTTGAATACCGACCCATAACCATAGACCTCAACGGCGATAATTTACCGGATCTGATGTATTCCAAAATGACCAGTGATGGCAGCGAGTATTCAAAACGCTTCACGGTAGGCGGAGCACACAACCTGAATGGATCAATAAATCTGATGCAATTCGTAGCCATCAAAAGGGGTTCTGGATATCAAGTGGTGTATAAATGCATCCACACCAACTACGGATATGGCGTTCAGGAATACTATTATTACGGCGACTGCGCGGACATGAGTTATACCGGCAGCGAAAATCCCCACATATGGTCGATTCAGCAATATTTTTATGCCAATTCAGCCGGCTGGAATGGTTCAACTTCCGTCATGGATACCATTCGATTCAACGGCTACTACACGCCCAGAAATCCCATTTATCTGAATACAACCAGTTCGCAAATCCGGCAATATATGCCGGAGCTTATGGACATGAATGGCGACGGACTCTCCGACGTCATTCTCAGCACGAGTGTCAAGGGAAGGTATCGGGCCATTACGTCCGATAACTACTTTCTTGATACCTGGACGGGATTCGAGACCGGCATTCATTTCATCCTTTACAATACCGGCAACGGATTTACCCCCGGGCCAATGTGCACGGATTCTTCGATTGGGCTTCCGCAAGGGCTGAAGTGCAGATAAACAACACCCCGATGAACGGCGATTTCATACAAAAAAACACCTTTTATGAGCGTTGGATGAACCAGACAAAAATGCTCCTGAAAAAATGGGGCTGGCTGATTTTTCTAGCTGCCTTTTTCGGCACTCAAATCGATACCCTACGGGAATATTATTTAGGCCCTCCGGCTGAACAAAGCCTAGAATCAATTTCGCAGCCATTGCGTGACGAGGCTCAGAAACTTCCCCCTGTCGAGAAAAATTTCCATGTTCGCTTCGAACAAGACGGATACCTGATAGAACCCATGAATCATGAGGTGACTTTGAATAAAGAAGAATTCAGCATGGTCTTTGAGCTATCCGAACCGATGGGAGTGCTCGTCAACGCCTCCTTCGATGACGACACTTATGCCCTGGCCGCTCAGGGCAACCCAAAAGATCTTCTACCCGGGTTCCGGAATACCGGAATGGCAGAAGTTTCATCAAACCCCGATAGGGAAATTCTGCTTTCCTATGATTCCCCAAACTATTGGCACTACGACGTCAGTGGCGAAAGCAGATTTAATGAAGTTGAGATGCGTGGGCATGCCATCATTGGCAAAAGAACCCTCCGGAATTTCTACGACGTTGATTCCGATAGGAGCACGGGAGTGGAAGCAGTGAGCCAGCCCTTATATCTGGTTTTCATTTCCAGCAAGTGGGAAACCCAGACCTTCGTTGAACTTGAGATCAAACGCGAGTACGTGAAGGTGAATTGGAGAGAGTAACAACAGGGACTAAGGTGGGCGGAAATTTTAGTTCTCCTTCATCATTCTCTAAGTAGGTGTCTCTCCACCCTCGTAAGGGAGGACATTGCCTGTATGAAGATCGTATTCCATCACCCCCTCGGGGCTGTCTCCTCTTCGCCTCAGCATTTGTTGATAACCCCTCTCCCCTTCCAGGGCATAAACTGTCCCCAAATCATAGGTAGTCTGCTCTCTTCTCAAGTGATCCACGTGAACCACATTCGCAGGATTAGTTACCGTTGCCCGTCGAGTCTTTTCAAGATCGGGGGGGCGATGTCTCAGTAATTGGTTCACAACCTTTTGCGACACCAACAGTAGGACCTGGTGAGGCAAAAACCTGGCAAAAGTTTCTCGGTAGAGGTTCCCCATCGCCGTCATGGTGTACTCAACGCCACCAGGAAGGGTAATAATCGCCGATGTACCTTGATCATCCAGTGAGGGAAGCCATCCATCTACCGTCTCCGTCAGGACATCCAGTACCAGCCCTACCATCAAGGCCAACTGTGGAGTGTTATTCAGCAACTGAGCTCGATCAACACCTTGATGTCTGCACAAACTTTCCAGAGTCTCCTGAAAAGCTAAGATCCTGATTACTCGCCTGACTTGCTCAAAAGCTGCCTCATGACTTGGCTCGTCTTTGGGCATCACATAAATCAAAGACTGAAGGGCTCTTTTTCGGAATACATGCAAGGCTTTGAGCACTCCGGCAATAAATCTATCCGGATCTTCCGACAGCGGCGCAAACAAAAGCTGATCGCGCTCCAATGCTTTCCTTCCCATCACACAGGGAAAAGTAGGAGCCGTAGCAATATGATGCTTGATCACGGAAATTTTTTCTCTTGGAGAAATTTCTGGCATAACAGAATATTTACAAATCAACAATGTGTGCATCGCTCGGATCAAGTTCCACAACCCGATCTCCTCTGTCAACAGCTATCCCCCGAGCCCGATGATCCTGAAACCGTCGTGATAATTGCCGACCGCCAACCTCACCCTGCATGGCATATACCGTATTGCTATCATAAGTCAGTGGAGAGCCTTCAAAAGTTGTAGCAACCGCGTTACATGGATTCATGAAAGCTCGACGAGTACCATCTAGAACATCGCCACCAGCTTGTTGAGCTCCAAAAACTTCTCGCGCATCAATTAAGGCCAACACTAAATGCGGAAAATAACGAGCAAAATCAGGAGTATACAGTGGACTCATTGCGGTCGCCACCACTTCACGGCCCCTGCCTAATCTAAAAATCATATCATGCTGCTCAGCCAGACTGGGAAGCTGCCGATCAATACGATCTCTGACATACCCTCGCACCCCATTGATAACGCTATGGATCAGCTCATCATCATTAAGCATGCTCACCTGTACCTTTCGCTCATATCGATCAAGTGCCTGTTCCAAAACAGAATCAAGGCCGGCGTAAACCAAAACCTCCTTCACCAACTCAAAAGCTCCCTCGTGAGTCCTCGGATCCTCCGGCATCACCAGCAAAAGAGCAGATCGCGCTTCTCGACGAAACTTGTCCAGCACCCTGGCCATCAAACCCGATCTTTTTCCTAGGTCAGAATGCACCGGAGCGAAAAGCATCTTGTTTCGAGCTAGAGCTCCCCTAGCGTAGCGACAAACGAAAGTGTCCGCTTCACGAATATGAGCTGTAACGACCCCGGCCTTTTCCCGAAAATCAGGCATGAAGAAACCAAAAAAGGTGTCTATTATACCTCATCTTTCAGCTCATACAAGCCCTTATCACCCCCACATTCTCATCCGATAATACCCCCACACCAGCCAAAACCCCGCGAAGATCGCAAAGAACAACCAGAAGATCTGCGGACCGCCCTCCCAGATCGACAAACCGATCGCCACCAGCGCCGAGCTTGCCCAGATCAATTTAAGATTAAGAAGCGCCAGAAAAACTTCCGTCCCAGCTCTGTGAACGACGAGAGAAGCACCACCAATACCGATCAGTGCCGCTCCCACCATACGCGCCATCAGAAAATTTTCACCGGCTATCCCGAACAGATCAAAAAGAAAACCTGGAGCAATCATCAGGGGAATGCCAAACAGCATGTCTATCGCGAAATGGAACAAGAACCAGCGCCGCAAAGAAACGGGAACGGTTTTCATAAATACCCTATCAATTCTGAGGATTCCAGGTGCTAAAATCCTGAAACTCGTCCACCCGCCGGAGCACGTCCTTGTTGGCCTGGTTGATGCGATTGACCGGATGGAGAAGAGTACGGACGATGATTTGAGCGGCCTTGGCTCGGGTGAGCGGTTGGCCAGGAAAGACGTTGCTGCCCGGCTGGATATCTTCCAAAATCCCCTCGCGATAGGCGGTCTGTACGTAGCGACTGTACCAGTCGCGGTAGTCGAC
The DNA here is from genome assembly GCA_030699855.1 of bacterium. Taxonomy (GTDB): domain Bacteria; phylum Patescibacteriota; class Gracilibacteria; order JAUYGZ01; family JAUYGZ01; genus JAUYKR01. The sequence goes on along the minus strand of JAUYKR010000037.1, from coordinate 1,360 downwards.
GTCACCGAAGAGAAACTCCAATGAATCTTTGATTTCGATGGTGGTAAAGTGCATGGCCATTTTGAGGGCTTCGGCCAAGTTCACCGTGCGCGAAGGATGAAAACGCCCGTCGGCATAGCCTTTGACCACGCCCAAGACGTCAGCCTGGTGAACATATTTGGCAAACCAGTGGGTAGGGAGCACATCGGGATAGCGCGGCGAATACACTTGGTCACCAATGTTGTACTTAAGCGTTTCGAAGATCATTTTAAGAAATTCCGCCCGATTGATGGCGGCGTTGGGACGCATGGTTCCGTCCGAGTAGCCCTTCATCACCCCCAAGTGGTAGAGGTCGTAGACGTAACCCTGCAGCCCCGGCGCATAGCGCAGATCCGAAAAAGCGGTGGCCTTGTCGTTGACGATCACTCTCACGTTGGAAAATGGCGACACCTTATTACCCACCACCGCTCCACACACTTCCTCCGCTCGCACGCGGATAGTGAAGGAGCCTTCATTGAGCGGCGTGAAGGAAAGATCACCGAGACGCGGATCAACGGAAACATCGGAAGCCTGCAGACTGGCCGGTTTTTTCCACTCGAATTTGAAAAAACCGCATTTGCCGTCCGGATCCACCACCTGATCGAGGTGAAGCATGACCGGCTGGCCGATAAAAACCAAACGTTCGTCGTCGCGAATGGTCAGCTCCGGAGCCCGCGAAGCCTTGCCGGAAAAATCAAGCTCGGGAAGCTCCGCCGGATTGCTGACGAAGTCACCCGGAGAGGTTTGAGAAGCCGTACCGGATCCGGTTGAAGTGCCACCGGCACAACCGTAAGGAGTTCTGGGCTGCCCGCGCACGGCGGTGCAGAGCGGCTGAATATCTCGTTCACTTTGGCGCTTGTAAGTGGAAAAATCTTGCTCATCATCCTGAATCAGGAGTAACAAGCGCTGCTTTTCTTGTTCGGAGTGGGGCAGATAATAGAAAACGAATTCATAATTGATCTGCTCGCGATGACTGCTGGTGTAAGGCTGGTCAAATTCAGCCACCAGATTGCCACGCTCAAACACCTGTAGACCGTCGCGAAGCTCCACCCGCTCGCCGGAAAGCCGCTGGAAAAATAAGGTGTCGGGCACGAAACCGCCGTGCTCATTGCTGCGCTCATCCTGATCGCGGAAAAAGACCGACAAGTAGCCTCCGCCGGGAACAAAGCGCTGCAATCGGACTGTTTTCTTCAGCACACTCTGCTGTCCGTCTCCGTCCAGCAGCGCGCAGGAATCAGAACCGGTTAAGCTGCAACCCGGCAAAGTCAAAACCTGATCGTAGAGCTTGATCACCGGCTCGGCAGCAATAGTAACCCCTATAAAAAGGAGCCCGAGAAGTGAA
>JAUYKR010000036.1 GCA_030699855.1 bacterium | reverse complement strand
TCCACTTGGCCCGACTTTGCTTGGCAAAGGTGGCGGCATTTTTCTCGCTGAGTTCCAGGATCCGGTTCTTTTTCCCCTTGAGGGGAGTCAGAAAGTGAACCTTCTTTCTATCCTGCCTACCGGCAGGCAGGCCTTCGTCTCCGGTGATCTGGTTTAATTCATGCCGCCGCTGCGTCAGCCATTCCTCCCACAGCTGGTATTCCAGCGGGGGCTCCCTCAGAAAAATTTGAGAAGGAATGTCGCTGGCATCGCTGTAGTATGACCTCAAGAATGACTCGATGACGCTGGAGTGCTGTTCAAGATCTGTCTCACCGGTGCCGGTTTGCGGGGTATCCAGGGTAAAGTTTTCCTGGCCGATGAGCTTGCCTTGCCGGAACTGAAACAGGTTGATGAAGGTCTTGTCGAAGTCGGGATACACGCCAATGGCGTCGCGGTCGACGAACTCCGGATCGGAGACCAGTTGTTTTTTGAAGAGATCTTCAACCGCCTTCATCTGGTCCCTGAGCTTTGCCGCCCGTTCAAACTGCTTATTTTGGGCCAGGGCGAACATTTGATACTTCAGCTGGGTTATCAAATCTTCGTAGTTTCCTTTCAAAAACTTGATGATCTGCTTGATGAGCTCGCCGTATTCTTCCTTGTTGATCTTGTCGATGCAGGGGCCGGCGCAGCGCTTGATGTGGTAGTCCAGACAGGGGACGGGAATGGTCTTCTTGGTGATGCGTACCAATCCGTTTTCCGCCTGCTCCATTTCCAAGGTACAGGTGCGGATGGGGAAAATTTTGCGGACCACGCTGAGCATTTTCTCGCAGCGGTCCTGGCTGGTCTTGGGGCCAAAGTACAGGCTTGCGTCCTTTTGCCGCTGGCGGGTAATGCTGACCCTGGGGTAGTCTTCGCCGCTGTGAACTTTGATGTAGACGTAGTTCTTGTCATCGCGCATCAGCACGTTGTAGCGTGGCCGCAACTCTTTAATAAAGTTGGTCTCTAGCACCAGCGCCTCCAGCTCGCTCGTGACTTCAATGAAGTCCACGTCGGAGATTTTTTCCACCATCTTCTGAACTTTGATCGACTGGTTTTTTCCCAACTGAAAATACTGAGCCACTCGGTGGCGCAGGTTTTTGGCTTTGCCCACGTAAATAATCGTTCCGCCTTCATCCTTCATCTTGTAGACCCCGGGGGATTCGGGAATGGTCTTGAGTAATTTTTTTATACGATCAAGCCCTCCTCCATCCGCCTTGAGCGGACTGCGGCGGGCAGGTTGGTCTGGATCTGCCTTGGCCATGCCAAAAATCAGTAAAACGTTTTTTATGCTAGCGCTTTTTTGCAAGTCCGGCAAGGTCCAAGTTTAGCCGTGGCTTACCAGCAACTCTACCGCCACATAGCACAGATAAAAGGCCAGAAGCAGGAGTCCTTCTTTTCGCGTGAGCTCTTTGTTCGATCTCATCAGGTAAAACAAAAAGATGGTCGCGGTCAGCATGAAGGCTCCGGTGACGTAGATCAGCCGCGGGGGAAATGAGAAGGGCGCTATAACCGCCACCAGGCCCACCACGATGGTGGCGTCGCTGATCACGGTTCCCAGGATGTCTCCCAGCGCTAAGCCATCCGCCTTGTTGCGGACCGCCTTGATCGAGAAGCACAGCTCGGGCAGGGTGGTACCCAGCCCCACCGCAAACATGCCGATGAGGAGCGGATTGACCTGAAGGGTCTGCGCGATCGCGATTCCATACTTCACGGTCAAATGGGCGCTGAGGAGCAGGAAGGCCATGCTGAGGAGCAAGAACAGGGTGTTTTTCGCGGAGAATCTGGGTTGTGCCATGGTCAGCTCTCGTCTTTCTTTTTTCAGCAGCATGAAGTAGTAGCAGATGCCCAGAAGAATCAGGAATGCGCCCTCCAGGCGGGAATAGCTGCCGTTCAAACCAAAGATTAAGGGAATGCTCATGACTCCAATGTAGGGGGTAGCCGTCTTCAAAAGCGTGCTTTTTACCTTAATGCCTCGGAAGGAAAAGAAGGTTACAATGGCAAACACGAGGGTCAAATCTGCCACATTCGAGCCAAAGAGAGTTCCCAATCCGAATTCTGGAATATCCTGAATGGCCGAAGTGATGGCAATGAAGGCTTCCGGCAGGATGGAGATGACCGCGATCACCAAAAAGCCGACCAGATGCGTGGAAATTCGTAATGATTGCGCCAATTGGGTGGAGTATCGGAGGGAGAGGTTAGCGCTCTTGATGACCAGGAGAAGCGAGGCCAAAAATGCCAGGAAATTAAACATAGACAAAAAAATGTATTCCTTTCATTATACGTTAAATTGAGCGGTTTTTCAAGACCCCTAAGGGTGTTTAGCCAGGCTTAGCTTTTGCCACATTTTTCCTCCAAAGCTTTTTCTTTCACTCTCTGCCTGGCCTCCGCATCCCCTCTGGCCCAGGTATGATCGTCAAAGTCGGTGAATTTTAAGATTTCCCTGGTCCAGGGGTGTCGATCCAGAATCGCCTTGGCCATCAGTTGGCAGACTTTTCGGTAATTGGGATGGCCTTGCGGTGTGGTTCGCAGTTCGATCATATGCTGGGCGGCCCGTAAATTCATGCCCATGGTCCAGCGGATATTGTATCCGAATAACACCACGTATTGGGCTGCCAGCGGTCCACAATCCTGGCGAACTTTTTTGTACAACTCTTCGCAGATCTGCCGAGCTTCGTCTACTTCTCCGGCTACGCCGGCCTCCACCAGATCCTGGGGCATCTGAAAGCCGATATGAGGCGTAATCAACTGCCGTTGCTGGGTGAGCATGCGGTGCCTTTGCAGATCCCGATAGGATCCAAAGTCGCAGACGCAGTCAAAGACGAGCGGATAACCCGCTTCCAGTCCTCTGTCCGGACGGTGGCGACGCTGCTGTCGCTCGCTCACATAGGTTTCTAGAATCTCATAGCGCTCCTCGTCGCCAAATTTCCCTAATTTTTTTAGAATACTTTCCAGGCTCACTTCACAATTGGGATACAGCATCTGAGCGAGAGTCATGAGGAAATACTCTTCCTCGCTTGCCTGAGCGGGGAGGAGGGTGACGGCAATGTCATCGGTTTTATCAACCTTTTCCGAAAAGATCTCTTGTCCCAGCTCGCGCATCTGTTCGCGCCGCTCCGCCAGCCACTCGTTCCTTTTGGCCCGCTTTACGAAGGCCGGGATGATTTTGTTCAGCTCGGCGTGAGCTCTGGCGGCGATGTCCCGCATCTCCTCCAGCTCCTGGGTATATAAATGGCTGAGCAGTTCCTGATAGTAGCGGCCATTGCCGAACATGCCGATGTTCGTAAGCGTGGAGCAGGGGAGGATGACGCGGATGGTATCACAGGTCTTGGTCTTGAGGTCGAAGGTGTAGGTACGATCAAAAGCCTTGATGTCCTTTTCCTGATTCAGATCAGCTCTCTTCTGCTTCTCCCCGGTACCTAGCACATCGTACTCGGCCTGATCCAATGGTTTTTTCTTGCGGTAAAATTCGGTGACGGGCTCAATCAGGTCGTGGTAAATCTGGAAGATTCGGTCCATACCCTGCTCGTAGGCGGCGGCATGGTCGGATTCCATAATTTCTTTTGGCCGCAAATACTTCCACTTGCCTTCATCACCCTCCACGGCGGGCAGGCTCTTCTGATCGTAAAACACGTAGCGGCTGCTCTGCTCAATGGGGGAGCCGCCAATGCGGCGATCTTCAATGGTCTTGGCGGCAAGATTGGAAACCGCTTCAAAGCTCACATTCGCGCCTTCCAGCTCTCCCACCGAGTCGTCGCCGTAGGCGATCAAAATGCGTTCGATCAGCTCCTTGGCGTGAACGGGGTCGATGACTCCTTCCTTCAAAAATTCCTTCAAAAACGTCTCCTTAAAACTTCCCAAAGCCCGGGAATACCTGGCGAAGGCGGAGCCGACGATACCGGGCAGTCCGGTGATGGCGAAAATATCGCCGTCGACATTAGTGACGTACTGTTCGAGCAGTTTTCGTTCTTCGGCGGAGAATTTTGCCATGCGTTAGTTAAGCCTTTTCGAGTATAGCGCAAGGGTGAAGGGGCAAAAGGGGAATTTTAGGCCACAGATAGAATGGAATTGTTCGCTGCGGATTGCCCATAATACCTCCCCAAAATACAAAGGTTCTAACTTCAGTTATTCCTTCAACCAAATAAAACGAGACGAGTTGTTTTGGCCCCCTGCAGTCCTCGCTTCACGATTTCCACTCTATCTGCGGCCTTTTTCTTTTGGCCAACCATAATTTTTGCTACAGTATCAGCATCTTTTTCCCGAATGCCAAAACCTGCCTCATCATCGGTTTCCCTGAAGGAAGTGAATGATTCCCTGCAGAGTGCCAGTGGGAAGATGCTGGAAACGTCCGGAGTCATGCATTCTTTTGTTCAGGCGCTGGAAACCAGTGGGTTTAAAGAGTATGTCGACTATATGGGTAGGCCCTGGCGAACTTTCTGGATGAATCTACTCCTTGGGATTGCCCGGGGTCTGGGTTTCGTGATCGGAGCGACGGTGGTGGTGGCGATTGTGGTCTGGATTATTTCCAGCATCCTGGCTAACATTCCCATCGTCGGTGACTTCTTCCGGACTCTGGGGGACTTCATGTCTCCGGAGAATCTGCAGAGGATTGAAAGCGGCAAATTTTCCGAGACTT
>JAUYKR010000032.1 GCA_030699855.1 bacterium | reverse complement strand
TTATACTTCGGGTCAGTAGTCCGCCTCAGGCGGATTGGTAGAGTAGCTCCCTTATACTTCGGGTCAGTAGCTCAGTTGGTAGAGCAGAAGCCTCTTAAGCTTTTGGTCCCGGGTTCGAGTCCCGGCTGACCCACCATTTTTTACAGTTATGAAGCAACTCTTCCGTTCATCTCCACTGACTTTTATTCTTTTTGTTGTTCTTGCTTTTTTCTTGGGTCGCGGCACGGTCAACCCCGTGCTTTTGGATGGCAAGGGTGACCTTGATCTAACCACTGCTCAGAGTGTTTGGAGTATTATTTCAGAGTATTACTTGAGAATCGACCAGTTGGATAGCGATGCTGTCCGTTTTGGCATCGCCAAAGGTCTCGTCGACGCCTTGGACGACCCTTATTCCGCGTTTATGGATCCGGAGGAGACCAAGGCATTCTTGGCTTCCCTCAAAGGTGAATTGCAGGGTATCGGTGCCGAGCTGCGTTTGAGCGAACAAGGACAGGTAATGGTTGTCGGTCCATTGCCCAACTCACCTGCGGAGAGGGCAGGAATTCTGCCCGGGGATTTTATTTTAAAAGTGGATGGAAAACTTTTGGGTCAGGTGGACAACCTGATGGAGGTGGTGATGAAAATCCGTGGAAAAAAGGGAACTACCGTTGATCTTCAGATTTTGCATGAAGGAGAGTTGGACCCTGTCAGTATTTCTATTGTTCGGGAAAACGTACATATAGATGCCGTAAAATGGAAGACGGTGGAGCATCATGACGAATTGCTGGGAGTTTTGACGCTGTCATCCTTTACGGAAGACTCTTCTCGGGAGTTTGCAAAGGCATTGCAGCAGCTCACAGATGAGAATGTTTCCGGCCTAGTCATTGACCTTCGTTTTAACGGCGGAGGGTTTTTGGAAGCATCTCTCCAGATTCTTGGTCATTTTTTGCTGCCCGAACAGGAAGCTGTCCACACCCGTAATCAAAGCGGGGTGAAGGCTCGCTTTGTTCCCTATAACACTTTGCGGTTTAATGGAAAAGTGGTGGTACTGGTCAATGCTTTGTCGGCCTCAGCTTCGGAGATTGTAGCCGGTGCACTTCAGGATTTTCAGGTGGCGACGATCGTCGGCGAAAAGACCTTTGGCAAAGGCACGGTTCAGGAGGTTAAGTCACTCTGGGATGGCTCATCCCTTCGCATCACGGTGTCGGAGTGGCTTACGCCGCTCAAGCGAAGTATCGAACAAGTTGGAATCCTCCCGGATGTCGAGGTTCCACTGGAATATTCAGAATTTCGCGCTGGGAACGACCTGCAAATGGAAAAGGCCTACGAACTGTTAACTCAAGAAAACTAAACTGCTTTGGTTTGACTTCCCTGGCCTTTTGCCTATACTTTCTAGGCTCAATCGATACTTTTATTGAAGAAGCTACGCAAAAATACGGAGATCGCTGCTTTGGCGGTAAGGGTGATAGGTGACGGAACCGAGCAGCTCGGCCTCATGCCAATAGAAAAAGCGCTTCAGCTAGCACAGGAGCGTGGCGCAGATCTGGTGGAAGTATCTCCAAAATCCAAGCCGCCGGTGTGTAAGCTGATGGACTACGGCAAGTACCTCTACAAGCTCAAAAAGCAGGATCAGCACCAGAAGAAAATGACCAAGAATACCGAGGTGAAGGGGGTGCGCATCGGAATCAGTACAGGCGATCATGACTTGGACGTCAAGCGCCGGCAGGCAGCCGGATTCCTGAGCGAGAATCACTTGGTAAAGGTCGTCATGATCTTCAAAGGACGGCAGCTGATGCACAAGGAACTGGGAAAGGAAAAAATGTTAGAATTCGCAGAGTCGCTAAAAGAACTTTCAGACATCGATAGCTACCCTAAACACTCCGGTTTTCAGACCATCATGGTCTTGAAGCCAAAACTTAATCTCCACACATGAAGCACAAAAGCCGTTCCACCGCCAAGAAGCGAGTCCGCATTACCGGAACCGGAAAGATTAAAATGATGAAGGCCGGCAGAAACCATTTACTTCTTCAGAAGTCCAAGAAGCAAAAGGGCCTGGGTGGGGTTGGAAAGGTCATGCTGGTATCTCCGACAAATGTCGGCCGCATTAAGAAATCCTTGCCCTACTTGAGGGCAGCTTAATCATTTACTATATTTTCTATGTCTCGAGTTAAGCGTGGTGTCACAACCGGAGCACGACACAAAAAAGTCCTGAAGGCGGCAAAGGGTTATCGTGCCAGCCGGTCGTATGTGTACAAACTGGCCAAGCAGGCGGGAATGAAGGCAGGAACGAATGCCTACCGTGACCGACGGTTGAAGAAGAGAACATTTCGCATGCTTTGGAACGTGCGCATAAGCGCGGCACTGCGACAGCATGGCAGCAATTATAGCAGATTTATCGAAGCGCTTTTCAAAAAGCAGGTTCACCTGAACCGAAAGATGCTGTCCGAGATTGCCTTCCATCACCCAGACGCCTTTCAGGCGGTTATGAAGGCTGTTCAGTAGTTCTTATTGTTTCTCTCCCAGCGTGACTTTGACAATGTTGACGGTCTTGCCAGCGTTTACGATTTTTTCGACAACCTTCATCCCTTTGGTGACCACCGCGAAGACCGGGTGCTGACTGGTCAGGGGCGCTTTGTCGTGGTCGAGGTTGGAGTTGTCCTTGAGGTTGATAAAGAACTGGCTGCCATTGGTGTCCGGGCCCTTGTTCGCCCAGGATAGGCTACCACGAAGGTTAGACAAACTGGGGTGGAACTCACCGGCCAGCTCCGTGCCGGGGCCCTTGTAGCTGTAGCCGCCGGTTCCACTTCGATTGGTAAAATCGCCACCCTGGATGACGAAGTCTTTCACCACTCGGTGAAAGGGGGTGTTGTCGTACTTGCCGGCTTTTGCCAGCTCTATGAAGTTTTTGGCCATTTCCGGGACTTCGTTTTCGTAAAAGCCGATTTCGATGTCACCCAGATCGGTTTCCAAAATGGCGCTGCGGCCGGAAGGCGCGGGCAGTTTAGCGTCAGCCGGTTCGGCACTGTCGCCGCAGGCGGTGAGGGAAGCCATGGTGAGAAGGGTAATGGAAGTGAGAAAAATTTTCTTGAGCATGGGATTGAATTAAAGAATCAAAAAGAGCGTAGCGACTTTTTCCAGACTTTCAAGCCTAGCTGTAAAACAGCGACTGAATGCTGCTGACGATCCCGTAGGCAAGCAGAGTCACCAGCAGGCCGATCAGCGAATACGTGAAAATAGTTTTGCCTAATTCCAGGCGGGTCTCGTCGCCGCCGGAGATGATCATCATAAAGCCGCCGATGATCAGGGCCACTACCGCGAAGCTGCTGACCAGAGTGATCATCCAGGTGGCGATGGTGTCGGTGACGGTTTGGAGTCTTTTAGTCACCGGGCGTTCCGGTATTCCTTCGCTATCCCTTGGATATGGGTTGAACATGTCGGTGACCTCAAATGTCTCGCCCTTGTTGATCATCTGCTCGTTTTCGGCCATGATTCGGACTGTTTTTGCCAGCTCGCTGGTGAGCGCGGCGATTTGTCCCTGAAGTTCTTCTTTTGTAGTTGTGCAATAGCTCTCATCTATCTTGCATTTTTCCAGGTCTTCCTTGAGTAAGAGCGTATCCATGTAAAGGTTATTTGCGGAAATCCGTTCATTAATATTTAGACACTGTTTTGGCTTCTGGT
>JAUYKR010000010.1 GCA_030699855.1 bacterium | reverse complement strand
GGTTTCCGGAAAGGTTTCCATCCATCGTGTCACCACTTCTTCCGCTTTATCCTGCAGGGTGGGATCTATGGTGGTGTAGACGCGAAGCCCTCCGGTTTCAACCGCCTCTTTACCAAATTTATTTTCCAACAACTCCTTTACGTAGAGTACGAAGTGGGGGTAGGTGATGTCTCCCACCATTCGTTTGAATTCAACGGTAGAACTTTCCCCCAGCGCTTTTTGGTGTTCTTCCCGGCTGATGTAGCCCAGGGTTTCCATACGCTGAAGGACAAGATCCTTTCGTCCGGGTATATAGTCTCCCTCATCGTCAAAACTTCCCATCAACAGGTTTCGGTTGTTGCCGTAAGGATTATATCGAGAAGGCGCCTGGGGAAGGGAGGCCAGAATACCCGCTTCCAGCAAGCTGAGATCCTTCGCGCTTTTCCCGAAAAACGTTTTGGCGGCCATTTCCACGCCGTAGGCGTTGGAGCCATAGGGAATGGTGTTCAGGTAGCGCTCCAAAATTTCATTTTTCCCATAGGTGCGTTCCACCTGAATGGCCAGAACCAGCTCTTTGAGTTTTCTGGTGATTGTTCGTTCCGAGGTCAGCAGAGTGTTCTTTACCAGCTGTTGGGTAATGGTGGAGCCGCCCCGGCGGGCTCCGATACCGAAAAATTCATAAAGGGCCCCTTTGACGATTCCTCCCACGTCAAAGCCAAAGTGTTCGTAGAACTGGTCGTCCTCAATGGCCAGGGTGGCGTCGATGACGTGCTTTGGAATTTCGCTGAGGGGGATTTCTTTGCGATTTTCTTCGCCGTGAATCGTGTACAGAGGATTTCCCGCGCGGTCGTAAATAATGGTGGACTCCACTCCTCTAAAAGCATCGCCTTCGAGGCGTGGAATTTCCAGTGAGGCCAGGATGATCATCAGGCCCAGGGTTCCTAAAATACCGAGGACGACCATTCCCAGCAGGGCCTTCATGGCGATGGACTTTATCCGCTCTGCTCGTGGCGGTCGGATCTGCCGCTTTCGAAAGAGTTCCGCTATTTTTTTAGCCGAGAAGGAGGATGATTTTTTTTTGAAGAACATGGGAAGTGGAATTTATTCTCGTGGGCTAACACTTGCTGGGACGTTTTCTTCACTGATGAAAATTCTGCGGGGCTTGGCTCCATCGGATGGGCCGACCAGGCCCATTTCTTCCAACTGGTCGAGAATGCGGGCGGCCTTGGCATAGCCGAAGCTGCAGCGGCGCTGCAGGAAGGAGGCGGAAGCCTTTCGTCCCTCTCGGATGGCTTCAATGGCCCGCTCCAGATCGTCCTCTTCCGATCCGATGCCGGGGCTAGGCATGTTTGATTTAAGACCGGGAACCAGAACATCACTATGATCGTCGGTGACGCTGTCATCATACTGGGTTCCGGTGGGACTGTTGAGCTTAATGAAGTTGATAACTTTCGCGATTTCTTTTGTCGAAACAAATGAGCCTTGGAGGCGCACCGGCTTGGCCAAACCACTGGGCAAATAGAGCATATCTCCGGTTCCAAGCAAATCTTCGGCGCCCACGCCGTCGATAATGGTGCGGGAATCAACCCCGGTAGCCACGGTGTAGGCCAGGCGAGTGGGGATGTTGGCCTTGATCAGGCCGGTGATGACGTCCACGGAGGGTCTTTGAGTGGCGATGATGATGTGTACTCCCGTCGCTCTGGCCATTTGGGCCAAGCGACAAATCGTCGCTTCAATTTCCTTGGAGGCGGCCATCATCAGATCGGCCAATTCGTCGATAATGACGACGATATAGGGTATGCGGTTTTCCGGAAAAGCGTGGTTATATTCGGTGATGTTGCGCTTGCCATGTCTGGAGAACTCGCGGTAGCGGCGATTCATTTCCGAAACCGTCCACTTGAGGGCCTGCAGGGCTTTTTCCGGTTCGGTAATCACGGGAGTGAGCAGGTGGGGGATGCCGTTGTAATTGGTCAGCTCCACGTGCTTGGGGTCGACCATCAGGAGGCGCAGGTCTTCCGGAGAATATTGGTAGAGTAAGGACAGGATGAAGCAATTAATTCCAATTGATTTACCGGCTCCCGTCTGTCCGGCTACCAGCAGGTGGGGCATGTCACCCAAATGGTCGATCATCGGCCGACCGGATACGTCTCTTCCCAGGGCTATTTTCAACGGATGAGGGTCATCCTGAAAGTGGGGCAAGCTCAAGATGCTGCCCAAATTAACAATGGAAGTTTCTTGCGCGGGAACCTCGATACCCACCAGCCCTTTGCCCGGAATGGGGGCTTCGATACGGATGGCACGAGCGGAAAGAGCCAGCGCCAAATCATTCTTCAGGCCGGTGATTTTGGACAACTTCACATCCTCCGCTGGCTTAAGGGTGTACTGAACCACGCGGGGACCAACGTGAGCGTCCTTCATGGTTACTTTGATGTCGAATTGCTCCAGTTTGCGGCGAATCACTTCGGCATTTTTAACCAAATCATCATCGTTGTAGGCCTGCTGCTGGGGGTCGTAGTTGAGCAGGTCGAGGGGCGGCAGCTTATAATTGCTGTAGTCGATGGTCGGCTTCTGGCCGGAGAGGGGCAGGTCGCTCTGATCATCCGTTCTCTTGATGTTCAATTTTTCAGCCTTTTCCTTGCTCTTTTCTTGCTCTTTTTCCGCCTTTCCCCGAGATTTCAATTGATTCTTTTTTTGTTCTTCTTCCTGTCCGCGGACAATATTGAGGTGGAACTCATCGGTGTTCGGATCCGCGCTGGCGCGCAGCGAGCTTGGTTCCTGCTTGGAGGATTTTAGAGGAATTTCCACCTCTCGGGCGCCTTCCCGGAAAAAATCTCCGACAAAACCAAACAGCTCACCCAGAGATATATTGAAGATCAGCAGCAGGGAAACCAGGGTGGTAATCATCAGTACCACGGCGGCTCCACTCTGGCCAAACATCAGGTAGAGAGCGAAGTGGGACATAAAGCCCAGGAGCCCGCCGAACTGAGCGGAGGATTCAAACAGGGTGGAGATGGGGGCGGATAGCTGAACGAGTCCAAGCGAACTGAGCAAGAGGAGAAGAATGCCAAAGGTTCTGCCCCCGGCGAATGTAATCCTTTCCGTCAGCATCAAACTAAGGCCGATGATCAAACAGCCCAGCGGGGCGATAAAAGAACCTAAGCCCAAGAGGGGGACGATGATTTTTTCACTCCAAAACAGTCCGAAGGCGCCGGCATTGCCCTGGATGGCCAGGAAGTTCAGAACCGCGAAGCCGAGGAAAAAAATACCGGAGATTTCCCGAGAAATATGCTTGGCGATCTTTGTCACCACTGTTTTTTTTCTTCTCGACCTTCTGCCCGCGCGTACGTAGCGAACGGTGGTCCGCCCACCCCTGGTGCTGGTGCGGCGACGGGTTGTAGTCCTTCTGGGGGGCATGAAAAAAGGGGAAAAAAGTGATTTTTCTAAGCCAAGTCTAGCATTAAAAAAGCTTATTTAAAGGCTTGATTTTTCTCTTCAGAAAGGGTACAATGATATGAAGCGTTGACAAAGAATCTTACTTTTCTGCGCAAGCAGGAAAGCAAAGATGTTTCTCTTCCGACTTGTCGGGAAGAAACCCAACAACTGCTGGTGAACTCTCTTCGGATTCAGGGATGTAAAGTGGACTAGATTTATTTAGATCACTTCGCACTCAGGACCGGAGACCATGAGTCCTCACCTCATTCTCACTTCAGTTGTTGTCCGAGTTGACGCTTCTTTTTTTATGATCAGGAATGAGGAGGTTGCTTTCTTCTCGGTGGCCGCCGCTCAGCCGAACATGTTCGGCCTCGCGCAACCGATGCCGCCAAAACCTCGAAGTAAACAACCTCCTCATTCCTGATCTAAGGCTTGGTGGTTGGGAAGGATGGGATTATTTCAATGAGTTTTTCGTGCGAGGATCTGGGCGAACTCTAATTTTCGGCGGATGATTTGCCGATGTTGTCGTTCTTCCCCTTGCCAGCGATATTTGAGCATTGTCGCCAGAATAATGAAGTAGCCGAGCAATAGGCTGTTGGAAAACCAGCTCACTTCCACCGAGGCATAGGGGATGCTGGCGGTCAGGTGAGTGATATTCACAATATATTCCAGGAGCAGATAGGCGGGAAAAGCGACGAGCTTGGCCAGGGGAAGGAAAACATAGCTGGTGAGAGTTCCCAGAAAGCCGAAGAGCATGGTCAGGGGAATAAAGGGGCCGGAGATCAGCAGGTTGCTGATGGGGGAAATCACGGACAGGTTGTTGAAGTTATAGAGAATGATGGGTAAGGCCATGATCTGAGCGGAGAGGGTGAGCAGAATACTGTCGCGGATGGCGAGCTTCTCTGGTAGCCACTGAAAGTATTTCTCCAGGAGCGGAGATACGTAAATCAGCCCCATGGTGGCCAAAAAAGACAGTTGGAATCCAACGTCGTGAAAAAGAATCTTCGGATTGTAGCCGATCATCAGGGTGGCGGTGAGGGCTAGGGCGATGGTCACGTCTCCCTTTCGTTCGCTGTTCAGGGCCACCAGGGCGATCAAGCCCATGATGCAGGCTCGTACCACTGCCGGTGAGGCGCCCACAAACAGGGTAAACAGGATTACCGCTATGGCAGAGATGATGATCGAAAGCCTTCTCCCCAGTGGTCGAAAGACCGCCATCATGATGCTGACCACCAGAGTGATGTTGTAGCCGGAGATGGCGACGATATGGCTGAGACCGGTGACGCGGAAGTCCTCCTGCAGCTGCTCCGGTATGCCTTTGCGCGAGCCCA
>JAUYKR010000162.1 GCA_030699855.1 bacterium | reverse complement strand
CTCAGTGAGGATTTCTACCAGGAAGTTCCAGTCGGAACGACCGGCGTCCTCGGGCGAGAAGTCGATGCGGTCGCAGTGCTGCTTGGCCAGTTTTACAGACTCAACTGCTTTTTTGACCGCTTCTTCGCGTGAGATGCCCAGCTTGTGCTGCAGGTGAATATCGCTGGTAGCGATGAAGACGTGGATGCGCGGTTTTTTGGCTTTTTCAATGGCCTTCAGCGTCCTCTCAATATCGCCAGGATGGCAGCGGGCCAGGCCGCAGACTTCCGGCACGCTCAGCTCGGCGGCGATGCGCGCCACCGACTCGAAGTCTTCCGGCGATGCGGCGGGAAATCCGGCTTCGATCACGTCCACGCCCAGGGCTTCCAGCTGATGGGCCATCCGCAACTTTTCCTGACCATTCATGGAAAAGCCAGGCGCCTGTTCGCCGTCGCGGAGGGTGGTGTCGAAAATTTTGATGTTCTCTTGCATAGGGAAAGGAGTTTTTCGCTTGAGACAGTAGCACATTTTCCTTCCCCGGCGTGAGCTCTGGGGCTCAGTATTTGTCGACCTCTCCAGACGACAGCTCAAAAAAAACAGCCCTGTGCGCGGGCTGTTTTTTATTTTTTGTGTGGGAACCTGGTGGTAATTACCAGTTGCCGCGAGGTCGATCTCCGCGAGGAGGTCGGTCCTCTCGAGGGCGAGCCTCGTTGACGACGATGGTGCGTCCATCCAGTTCCTTGCCGTTCCACATTTCGATTGCCTTGTCGGCTTCTTCATCGTTGGTCATTTCCACGAATCCGAAACCTTTTGAGCGACCGGAGAACTTATCCATGATGATAACGGCTGAATCAACCGTACCTGCCTGTGCAAAGGCGTCTCGGAGAGTTTCCTCGGTGGTGTTCCAAGAAATGCTTCCGACGAATAGCTTCTTAGCCATACGTATATATAAAAGAACAAATAAAGAGTTGTCTGTTTCCCATCTCACACTTCTCTTTACTTGTACCTTGCCGCACACGCAGGGCCTGAAGAAACAGAAAGCTGAACAATGATTAAACCGACATCTGCATTGTACCACGGAACGCTCATCGTACAAGGTCTTTTTTGTGGACAAGCCGCGAAAGGGTTTGCTTTAGCACTTCCAGACTCTTCTTCCGCAGGCTGCTAATGACCGGACGCCCTCTTTGCTCGGGGAAGCAGCACCGTTGCTGGTCGGCCTTGTTGAAGACCATCAGGACGGGGATGGCGTCGCTTACCAGCTCTTTCAAAATCTCATTGACCACCCGGATCTTCAGCTGTTGCTGAGGATCGGAGCTGTCGACCAGGTGCAGGATCAAGTCGGCTTCCTGGACTTCCGACAGCGTGGCTTTAAAGCTTTCGACCAGGTAGGGCGGAAGGTTTTGGATGAAGCCAATGGTGTCGGCCAGGAGTATTTTTTGACCCTTGTACGGTTGCTGCGGATCTGCCAGCCACAGGTTTCCCAGCCGGGTATCCAGAGTGGCGAACAGCTTGTCGGCGATGTAGACGTCTTTGCCGGTAAGGGAGCGGAGCAGTGTCGACTTGCCGGCGTTGGTATAGCCGACCAGGGCTACGGTCTTCAGGCCGTGGCGCTTGCGCCGATGGCGCTGGTTGGCATGAGTTTTTTTGACCTGTTCCAGTTTTTTCTCCACTTCTTTTATCTGCGATCGGATGTGCCGCTTTTCTTCTTCAATGCCCTTTTCCCCGGCGCCGCGGGTACCGCTGATACCTCCCCGCTCTTTGTCAAAGAGCTTGGCCTGGTAGTGGTAGACCTTGGGGATCTGATGCTTGAGCTGGGCCAGGCGAATCTGCAATTTCGCCTCCTCGGTTTTGGCGTGCTTTTCAAAAATCTTCAGAATGATGTCGGTTCGATCCCAGACGGGGATATTGCTTTTGCCGGTCAGATCCTTGGGATCGTGGGAAAATAATCTGGTCAGGTTTTCAATTTGTGCCGGCTTCAAAAAGCCATTGATAATCACCATGTCGGCGCGCAGGTCTTTGGCCCTCTTCGCCGCTTCTTCCGCCTTTCCTGTTCCCACATAGGTTTTGGCGGAGGGCCGACCGCGGTTTTGCATCACCTCCAGAATGACGATGCCGCCGTAGGTTTCCACCAGACGGGTCAGCTCCTCCATTTCCAGCCCCGCTAAAGCGGGGCTTTTATCCGGCGGAATGATGTCGATAATAATCGCTTTGTGCATGGTTCATTTTTATATCATGGTTTTTATATTTTTCAAGTTTTTAGCCATAAAGGGGCTTGATGCCAAGGCTTCATTGAGTATACTGCCACTGGCTTTTATTCAGATGGGTATTTTTTGACTATGATTACGGTTGAAAAGCTCCGCAAGTCCTATGGTTCATTCGTCGCTGTCGATGACATCAGCTTCGAAATTAAAAAAGGCGAAATCGTCGGGCTTTTGGGTCCAAATGGCGCCGGAAAAACCACGACTATGCGCATGCTGACCTGTTTTTTCCCCGCCAGCTCCGGCAGTATTACTATCAATGGCGCCGATGCCTTCGAAGAGTCACTCAAAGTGAAGCAGTCGATCGGTTATCTTCCGGAGAACGCTCCGCTCTACGGAGACATGAAGGTGGAGGAGTATTTGGACTATGTAGCCGACATTCGTCAAATCCCCAGCGGTCGCAAGAAGTCGCGAATCCATCAGGTGGTTGAGCAAGTTGGCTTGCTGCCCCGACTTCAGCAAGAGATTGGACATCTGAGCAAGGGCTACCGTCAGCGTGTTGGCTTGGCCCAGGCCATGTTGCACGATCCTGAAATTCTGATTCTCGACGAGCCGACCTCCGGTCTTGACCCCAATCAAATTATCGAGATCCGCTCGCTCATCAAAGAAATTGGCAAGCAGAAAACCATCATCCTCAGCACGCATATCCTCTCCGAGGCCGAGGCCACTTGCGATCGGGTACTGATCATCAGTAACGGTAAAATTGTCGCCTCCGGCACGGCCGAGGAACTAA
>JAUYKR010000159.1 GCA_030699855.1 bacterium | reverse complement strand
CAACATCGCGTCTACCAGGTTTTCTTGCCGCAGACATACGGACTCCTTGCTCATGAACGGGTGAATGCCCTGATCGAAAGTCTGACGACCCTTCGTGACGCTATGTCGGAGAAGGTCCTTGTCGCTGAGAGTTTTGGGTTTGACGCGTCAGATGTCAATACGGCACTAGGGAGCGCCGCCGCCGATTTAGCCCAGGCTACCGGGGAAATTCAGTCAGCCAGGCTTCTCCTCGAAACAATGAGTAATGACGATGTAAGTACCGCTCATGATCACTTTGCTTCAGCCAGGGATCATTTACACTCCGCAAGGGAATTGGTAAAGGGCGCGCACAGCAGTTTACGGCAGGCTGCTGCTTGGTTGAAGGATTTCGCTGCCGGACGCTAAGTTGTTCTCTTACAATATGCTCGTGGGCAGAGAGGCGCTCTTCAAAACATTGGGTTAGCATCAGGTGATCCGGCATCAGAGGTTTCACTGACATGAAACGCAGGAGGACGTCATGAGCAGATACCATGAAACGGATCTGGTGTCACGGATCCAAGGTCTGACAATTCAAAGCAGCGCGGAGGCATTTCGCTTTGTGGAAGGAAATCTGGGCTGGCATAAAGTAGTTCAGAAGCTGATGGCAGGAGAGTCACCAAGCATGGAAGAGGTAGTCGCGGCTGCCAGGACGACCGGAGCCAGTGAGGTTGAAGCGGGAGCTATCTTTACTTCCTTCGTTCGAGTGTTTGCTTCAAACGGCAACGGAAACGCGCGTTCAGAATTGACTGCGCATCCCCCGGGCCCCAGAAGGGGCAGCTCATCGGCTCCGGCGAGTCGATCACGGTCTCTTGACGCTGAAAAAAGGAAAAGCGGTCGCGCCGTTTCAGTGGAGGGTAAGAAAGGCGACATAGGCAATCAAGAGTTGTCACCTCGTCGGCGAAGACGGAAACCGGAAGGAAGGGAAGCATCCCCATTGCTGACAGGCGAGGACGAGAGTGGACGGACATCCAGAAAAAGAAGAAGACGAAAGGGTCGTCCCATAGGAGGGCATCAACCCCCACTGCCCCCGCCAAGCATGGATGACGGTGACGCGGGCGCAGCAGAACATCCACCAGATCAAAAGCCTTCTTCTCCTGCCGTCCCGAAGCTTGAGAGGCTTGATTTTCCCAGGGAGGTCGCGATCCGGATTCAGCAGTTGATGGAGCAGCCGACGCTGTATTCCGCGGTGCTGGGATTGTTGCAGATCACGGAAACACCGGATGCAGCAGCGGCATACTTGATTGATCATGGAGTAGAGCTGGAAGCGGAGCTTCTGGTCAAGATGATACTGTCAACTAGGGAGAGGACTGATCATCTGAACTGGGAGGATAAGGTTATCGCTCTGGCGATTCACGCGGGAGTTTCGGTGATCGATGTTTCTATAGTCAGGGATTTCGTCAAGGAGGAGCTTAGGAGGACGAACTGTTCTTTCAGTGAGGTGATGCGGCATTTTGGCGAGTTGTCCCAATCCTATCCTGGAGCACCATGTCTCTCTGATTCGGAAGTCCAGGCGGTCATTGACTTCTCGAAATCTGATGGGACATGGCCTGGATTGAGAAGACTGCAAAGGCAATCCAGCCACGCCGGTTGACTTGAGTCAGCCGGTTTTATTAATAAAAAAAGCACCCGGGGGGATGCTTTTTGGAGAGAGGTGCCGGCCAGTCGCTAAGCGACGTTGACCGAAGAGAGAAGTTCTTTCAGGAAGAGAGCCAGCATCTGCAGCAGATTGCTGACGATTTCGAGAAAGGGCTCAGCGATTTCCGGCACAAAGAGCTTGAGAAGGAAAATAGTCAGAACCAACAATATAACGAAGCGCATGGCTGTAATCGTGAATGATTAAGCCTGGGGAAGAAGGGTGAACCGCTCGACGAAGCGATTCAATTTGGTTTGACCATTTCCTTCAGTTCCATCCAGTTTTCGAATCACGAAGCGTGTTCTCAGGCCGAAGACTGGATGGAATTCGAGTTTGAAAGAGCTTTCATGGCACCTTACTCCTTTAGCGAGTTTACGTCAAATGCATTTTGCGACGCTATTGACAATTTCTTCCGCGGGTGCTAGTATCTCCATCAACCATCCCGGAAATACCGAGATGCGTTAATGAGGCGTCAAGTGACAGATAGCCGCGGTACACGTGGACGCATGTATCGCACAAAAAGCTTCTGTCATGCCAATGCGTAACCGGCATTAACGTTGGGTATATGCATTCGTGCCGGATCAAGGAATGATCCAATGACGCCTCTTCCGAGGCTCTTTTTAGTACGCGCATCGGAAGGGGTTCTGATCATGATGGAACGTAACGAGTGGGATGAAGCCCCGCTTTCCGCCATCGCCCATCTGGCAGGCGGTTGGCAGGTGGTGGCGAGAATTCTCGATCACTACAGTATCTTCGGAAATCCGAATGAAAGGAGTAGGCTGGCTGGTCTGATGGAAGGCTGGGGACAGAAAGAGCCTTTCGATCAGATTCGCTTCGCTGTCGAGCTGCTCGAGAAACTGCCGCCCCTGATACTGAGGAACGGCTACGACCCGGTCTACTTCTCGCTCATCGCTCTTGCGAGCGAAGTGCTCTACGGTCTTCGCGAAGATCAGGGAGTGACTGGCGAGGAGCGACTCACCTTGGTGTCGGACCAGGAAGCTCAACGAGTCGGACACTTGGTGGCTGACTTGATCGGCGGCTGGCTGATCTACGACGGCATCGTGGAGACCACCAAAGGTCTTCTGGATGACGACGAGGAACAGGCCAAGCTCAATGAGCAAGTGGGTGTGTGGGAAAAGGAAGCCAGACCGACGGAAATCGTAATTCGAGCCGCCGAGCTGCTGGACGGATTGATGGAGTTGGATGAGTTACTCCCATCCGATGAAGCGCTGCTCGACCTGGTCGTCGAAGTGTTCTTCGGAGCGGAAGTGATGCGTCTGGCCAACATGGATTTCCCGTTCCGGGGAAACCTGGCCGCCTGACGTGTTCGCAGGCCTGCGTAAGATCGCGGGCCTTTTATTTTTGCGTCACTTGATTTTCACGCCAGGAAATACTATAGTGGGTGGATTCGGGGTGTCCCCGTTAGATTTTTACACCAATGACACATATTGTATACATCCTTTTTTCAAATAATAATGGCCAATTCTACACTGGATATACAAATAATCTTCTAAAGCGGCTCAAGGAGCATAATTCAGGAAAAGTCTTATCAACAAAATACCGCCTCCCGCTAATCCTGGTATACTATGAAGTATGCGGTAAAGAGAAAGATGCCCGGGCAAGAGAAAAGTATCTTAAATCAGGTATGGGGAAACGCTATATTAACAATAGAATTAAGGGGCATCTAAAGACTATAAAGAAAAAAATCTAACGGGGTGTGGCCTAGCGGCTAAGGCGCCACGTTCGGGACGTGGAGATCGGCGGTTCAAATCCGCCCACCCCGACCACTGCTTCGCTCCTTTGGAGCTACGCAGTGCCAGCAGAAAACAAAGATTGGAGATAAGAAAAAAATAAGCATGGAGTGCGAAGCAGTGCACTTCGAAGCTTCAGCGGAGAAGTGCGACAAATATGTATTATGTATATATA
>JAUYKR010000147.1 GCA_030699855.1 bacterium | reverse complement strand
CTCATCACCCTAATCGGCTCCCTGATCTCCCTGCCCCTGACCCTTCTGGGTTTTTACGTATCGAGATTATTCGGACTGGCAACTCTTAGCATTGGGCTCTGGACGAAGGATTTTTTGATGAGCCTGGGTCTTGCGATTGTCTTCACTCTCATCATCTACCTACCGCTCTATTGGCTTATGGAGAAATTTCAGCGGACGTGGTGGCTGTGGATTTCCCTGCTCGCTATTCCCTTCACCATTCTGATGCAGGTGCTTGTTCCATTCGTCATTACACCTCTTTTCAATACCCAAAGGCCACTTGATGACTCTGCACTTTCTGAAAGCATCACGACTATGACCAGAGAAGCGGGCGTTCCGATTGAAAACCTCTTCATTATTAATGACAGTCGTCGAAGCATATCAGCCAATGCGATGGTTACTGGCTTTGGGGCAAGCAAGCGTATCGTATTCAGCGACAATCTTCTTTCTCACTATACCGCTGACGAGATTGTCTTTATTACGGCTCATGAACTTGGTCACTACGTAAAACATCATGTTATTTACCGTATGATTCTGAATATTGTGAGCATCTGTGTCATGTTCTTTCTCCTGTACCGAATACTCCATTGGTTTGTCCGCAAATATGGCACTCAGTTGGGAGTGCTCGAGGTACATGATATTTCCCTCTTTCCACTATTAGGGCTGATTATGAGCCTTTTAGGATTATTGATTGCTCCCGGTCCATTGGCGCTTAGCCGCTCTGTGGAACGACAAGCAGACACCTACGCGCTTTCCATCACTCACAATCCCGAAGGTGGCATTGGAGCATTTAAGAAGCTGAGCTTTCAAAGCTTCGGCGATCCTAGCCCGAGTGCGATTCGGCAGTTTTGGTTTGGTGGTCACCCGACGATAAAAGAACGAATTGAAACACTGAAGGGGGAAAAATAAACTGCCATTTTACGGTCTAGCAAAAGATGGCCCTGAAGGCCGGAAAGGTTTGGAAAAACACGGGACCCTGCAATAATATCACAAGCTTTTCGCAGTCATCAAAAACCAGTACACTGCTGATGGATTTTAAGAGAAACCATGAAACTCGCCGTCATCGGCACCGGCTACGTGGGACTGGTCACCGGCACCTGCTTTGCCGAATTGGGCCACAGCGTCACTTGCGTGGATATCGACAAGGTGAAGATAGGCCAGCTGAAGAAAAGTATTGTGCCCATTTACGAACCGGGCCTGGAGGAGCTAGTCAAACGCAATCAAGACCAGGGTCGGCTCAGTTTTACCAGCGACAGCGCGACGGCCATCCGCACCGCCGAGGTAGTTTTTTCCGCCGTCGGCACGCCTCCGGACCACAACCACCGCGCCGACCTGAGCGCCGTACAAGCGGTGGCCAGAACCTTTGCCCAGACCATCGACAAATACACTGTCCTGGTCACCAAATCCACCGTCCCCGTCGGTACCAACCGGGATTGTGAGGAAATTATCCGCGGAGAACTTGAGAAACGCGGCCTCGATATCGGCTTCGACGTGGTCTCTAACCCCGAATTCCTCCGCGAAGGGTCTGCCATTCACGACAGCCTCTACCCCGACCGCGTCGTCATCGGGAGCGATTCGCAGCGAGCCAAAAAGCTGATGGAGCAAGTCTACGCCCCCTGGACCAGTCAGAATAAGAACCTGCTCTTCTTCACCTCCCGTCCCAGCGCAGAGCTGATCAAGTACGCTGCCAACAGCTTTCTAGCCACCAAGATCTCCTTCATTAACGAAATCGCCAACTTCTGCGAGCTGAGCGGTGCCGACATCGGCGAGGTGGCCAAAGGCATCGGTCTGGACAAGCGCATCAGTCCCCGCTTCCTCCACGCCGGCATCGGTTATGGAGGATCCTGTTTCCCCAAGGATGTTCAGGCCCTGATCCAGACGGGAGCCGAGTTGGGCTATGACTTTAGTATTTTGAGAGCGATCGAGCAGCGCAACCAGTCGCAGAAGACGGTTTTGATCACAAAAATTGAACAGGCTTTAGGGCCTCTGAAAGGCAAGATAGTCGCCATCTGGGGTCTGGCCTTCAAGCCCAAAACCGACGATATCCGCTGCGCCCCATCCCTGGTGATCATGGAGCAACTGCTGAAAAAAGGAGCGCGCATTCAGTGCTTTGACCCGGCGGCCATGGGGAATATAGAGAAGCTGTTTGGAAACAAGCTGAGCTATTCGCAGAACGCTTATCAAGCAGCGGAAGGTGCCGACGCCCTGCTGATACTCACCGAATGGGACGAGTTCCGCAGCCTTGATTTTGAGCGGCTGAGGGAAGTGATGAAGCAGCCCTTTCTCTTCGATGGCAGAAACATCTACGATCCGGAAGAGCTAAGACAGCAGGGCTTTCACTATTCCGGCATCGGCCGGCCGCTGGAACTGCTGGACAGCGGCACTCTCAAGCCAAGGTCGCGCAAAAGCTCTCCAAAAAAATTACAATCCATCCTCACTCGCGTATGACGCACATCCTCGTTACCGGCGGAGCCGGCTTCATCGGCAGCAACCTGTGCCGGCGCCTGCTTACCGGCGGCCATCGAGTTACGTGTCTGGACAACTTCGTGACCGGGAAAAAACAGAATATCCAGGACCTCCTCGATCACGACTCGTTTGAGTTAGTCGAGCACGACGTCACGGCTTCATTACAACTCGACTGCAACCAGATCTACCACCTGGCCTGCCCAGCTTCTCCACCCCAGTATCAGCACGATCCAATCTTTAAGATGAAGACCAGCGTCATTGGCACCCTGAACATGCTAGAGCTGGCCAGAAAAAATAATTGTCCCATTCTGCACGCTTCGACTTCCGAAGTCTACGGCGACCCGCTGGAACATCCGCAAAAGGAATCGTACTGGGGCCATGTTAACCCCATCGGCCCGCGGGCCTGCTACGACGAAGGCAAGCGGGCGGCGGAAACCCTGTGCGTGGACTACCAACGCCAGTACGGGACGGAGGTAAAAATTGTTCGCATCTTCAATACTTACGGACCATACATGGACCCGGCCGATGGACGGGTGGTTTCAAACTTCATCGTTCAGGCGCTGAGAAAACAGTCCTTGACGGCGTACGGAAATGGCAGCCAGACCAGAAGCTTTCAGTACGTCGATGACCTCATCGACGGCCTGCTGGCCATGATGGCAGTGAAAAACTTCTCCGGCCCGGTAAATCTGGGCAATCCGGATGAGTTCAGTGTTCTGGAACTGGCACAAAAGGTGCTCAAACTCACCGGCTCGTCTTCCACCATCAGCTTTCAGCCCCTGCCGGAAGACGATCCCAGCCGACGCCGGCCGGACATCAGTCTGGCCCAAGAAAAACTGGACTGGAAACCACAGATCAACTTGGAACAAGGCCTCAAAAAAACCATTGACTACTTCCGAACCAGAATATGAAAGCCCTGCTCAAAAACACCGCCATCATTTCCATCGGCTCCTTCTTTATCGCCCTGGGCAATTACGCCTTCCATCCGATCATGGCTCGTTTTTTGACCGTAGCTGAATTCGGCGAATTCCAGGCTCTGATGGCCTTGATCTACCTGATCGGCATCCCGGCCGCCACCATCGGACTGGTTACCAAGAAACAAACAGCCTCTTATTACGGCCACGACCAACTCGGCAAGGTGCGAGCTTTGCGCAACTGGCTGGATAAGGTCTTTATCCTCATAGGAATTGCTGGAATTCTCCTCATTTTAAGCCTTTCGAACCCTATAACTAGCTTTCTCAAGTTAACCAGCAACACTCCCCTGCTCATTCTTGGCATACTATTCCCTCTTAGTCTCCTCCAAACCATCCATGCCAGTATTCTCGAGGGTCTGCACCGCTTCCCCTGGAGTTCCCTCAACGGAATTTTGGCAACAGCCAGCAAAATTCTCCTGGGAGGTACTTTGGGCTATTTGGGCTGGGGTGTGTCAGGCGCTCTGATCGCCGCCATCTCAGTCGGGCTTATTCCTTTTTTCCTGGTCCTTTGGGAAACCAGAGACCTCCCCCATCATCAAACCCTGGATCAGGCGGAAAAGAAAAAACTGCTCCTGTACGCCATACCAACGCTGCTCAACGTCTTTTGCATCACCATGCTCTACAACTGGGACTTGATCCTGGTCAAACACTACCTGTCGCCAGAACTGGCCGGACAGTATGGAGCCTTGGCTCTGTTTGGCAAAATCATCCTCTTTTCCAGCGGGCCGATCGTGGTGGCGCTGTTTCCCATGGCCGCCGCTCACCAGAATCAAAACCGGCAACTCCAGCTAATTCTGCAAGCTCTTTTCCTCACCTTACTCGTCGGAGTCACCGCTACCACCATGTTCTTCATCCTCCCCAACTTCCTCGTCAGTATGCTCATGGGAAGCTCCTTTTCTCCCATTGCCCCCCTTCTCGGTCTCATCGGCATCACCTTTAGCTTCTTCAGTTTGAACAATATCCTGGTCCAATTTTTCATCTCCACCGAAAAAACCCGGGGAGCCTTCATTCTCCTCCTCAGCATCACCCTGATGACCGCCGGCATCTCCCTCTTCCACGGCAGCCTGGAGGAGATCATCAAAGTTCTCTTGGGCATTCAGGCCTTTACCTTTATCCTTCTGCTGGTGTACCTGTTTGCTGATCGTTTCCAGACTCCCCATGAGTCAGACTTCGACCCCATCCCTCGCCTATAATATTTACCAGGACAGTAATATCTCCATCATTGTGCCTTTTTTCAATGAACAGCGGATCGAGCAAAATATTCGCATTCTGGAAAACGAACTGAAAGCTTACTTCCAAAACTACGAGATCATCCTGGTTTCCGACGGCAGCACAGACGCTCCCCGTGCTTTTCTGGCCAAACTCGAACAGCTTTCCCCTCACATCAAGCTTCTCCATTATCCAGAGAACCAAGGCAAAGGCTTCGCCCTCAAACATGGCTTCGAGCATTCCAAGGGCGAATATGTCGCCTTTATCGACGGCGGCATGGAACTGCACCCCCGGGACATCAAGCGATTCCTGGTCCTGATGGATATTTACGACGCCGATATTGTCATCGGCTCCAAACGGCACGCCTATTCGAATGTTCGTTACCCTTATGTCAGAAAGTTTCTGAGTATTTGCTACCAGATCTTCATTCGTCTCTTCCTGCACATCCGCCACGTCAAAGACAGTCAGGTGGGGCTGAAGCTGTTCCGGCGGGAAGTGCTGGAGGTGGTACTTCCACAGATTCTGGTCAAAAAGTATGCCTTTGATTTGGAGGTCCTGACGGTTGCCACTCACCTGGGCTACAAGAACATTCTGGAAGCGCCGATTGAACTGGACTATTATCGCAATCAGCAACGCCACCGACCGCTCAAGGATCTGGTTCATACCTTGAAGGTGGGATGGCCATTACTGCTCGACACTCTGGCTATTTTTTATCGGCTGAGAATCAAACGCCATTATGATTCGGTTCTCCTTCGTCATTCCGGTCAAAGAAGTGAACGACTTCGTACGCGAATCCATCCCGAAAATTCTGGAGATCAATCGGAACGACTACGAGATTCTGCTCTATCCGGACAAAAGGTCGGATGAGACCTGGCCTAAGACCAGACAAATTGCCAGCGGGCCGGGCGGACCGGCCATGAAGCGGAGTCTTGCTATTCGCGACGCTCAGGGCGATATACTGATTTTTATGGATGATGATGCTTATCCGAACAGCAGCTTCCTCGACCAGCTCGAAGAGGATTTTGAAGACGGCCGGATCGTCGCCGTCGGCGGACCGGGAGTAACCCCCAACGACGACGGCTTTTGGCAAATGGTCTCGGGAGCGGTGTTCTTGAGCAGCCTTTCCGGAGGCTTCCCAGAACGTTATGTACCGGTGGGAAGTAAGCGTTTCGTCGACGACTGGCCCAGCGTCAACCTCTCGGTTCGAAAGCAAATTTTCGATCAAATTGGCGGCTTCGATTCCCACTATTGGCCCGGGGAGGACACCAAATTTTGCCTAGACTTGATCGAAAAAACCGGCAAAAAAATCCTCTACGATCCCCAGCTCATCGCCTGTCACCACCGGCGGGAAGGCTTGTGGAGACACTTGAAGCAAGTGGGAAACTACGGCCTCCACCGCGGCTTCTTTGTGAAGAGATTTCCCAAAACTTCTTGCCGTTTCAAGTATTTCTTGCCCAGTATATTCTTGCTCTATCTGGTCGGCGGCGCGCTGCTCAGCTGGTATTTTCCACCGTTGTTCATCCCCTACCTGACCGGCCTGGGAATCTATGGTCTGGCGCTTGCAAAAGCGCTGTTCGACATTCACCGTTACGAAAAAAATCTCTTGATTCTCATCTGCGCCATTCCCTACATCTTCCTCACCCATCTGAGCTACGGCCTCAGGTTCATCCAAGGCTTGCTCACCCCAAGGTTGAAGAGCCGACTGAGGTAGCCTAGAGTAAACTCAAAGAGGCTGATACCATTGGAATTGTGCAGCGAGGACATTATAAGTAGAGGAAAATAAAATAGAAAAAAGATACGTACCGTTCCGCAGCAAACAATTCCAATAGTATCAGCCTCATAGTAATCGAACTATGTCTTCCTCCGCTTTCACCATCCTAGAGCCCGCCAAAAAAAACGTCTCCGACGTCACCATTGTGGTCGGCTATCCGCCGATTGAATCAAAGAAAGGGACCCCTCTACTCAGCCAAAACCGACAGTTCCAGTTCTTCAACGAAGCCACCTATATTTACCCCATGGTTCCGGCCTACGCCGCCTCGAACTTGAAGGATAAGGGCTACACGGTTCACTGGATGGACGGCATTGCCGGACAACAGAGCTATGCCCAATGGCTGGAGGAATTTGAAAAAACCAAGGCGAGCTATCTGATGGTGGAAACCAAGTCCCCCATCGTCAAAGCCCACTGGAAGCAGATCGCGGACCTAAAAAAACGCTTTCCCAAGCTCAAACTGATCTGGGTGGGCGATCATATCAGCTATATGCCCCTGGAAACGATGGAAAACAGCCCGGTGGATTATTTGATCACCGGCGGCGACTACGACTTTGTCATCGTCAACCTCCTCAATCATATTCACCGCGACGAAGCTTTGGAGGGCGGCGTGCACTGGAGAGATGGCGACCCGCTCATCAAGGCCAAGCCATTCAAGACCGAAGTCCTTAAAAACGGAGAAATCGTCCACAACTCCGGCCCCAGCGCCCTCAAGCATAATGTGGATGAGCTGCCCTTTGTCGACCGGACTCTGACCAAGTGGGAGCTCTACGCCTACAAAAACGGCAATTATAAGTACACTCCCGCCACCTACATGTACAGTGGCCGCGACTGCTGGTGGAACAAGTGCACCTTCTGCGTTTGGGATCACACCATCAACCCGCAGGGCTCGTATCGGAGCTTTAGTCCCGAACGTCTGTTCGCGGAAGTGAAGCACGTGGTCGATAACTACGGAGTCCGCGAGATCTTTGACGACGCCGGCACCATGTTCATCGGCAAAAAGCTGAAGAGATTTTGCGAACTATTGATCGTGAGCGGCTACAATAAAACAGTGGTCTACGGCTGCAACATGCGCTTCA
>JAUYKR010000140.1 GCA_030699855.1 bacterium | reverse complement strand
AAATCATCTTGATAGCTGGCATCTTCGCGGCTTCTCTACTTCTCCGCAATCGGATTGGAGCTAGATGACCCTCTAAAGTTCTAATTGGTGGGCCCGCCTGGACTTGAACCAGGGACCAATTCGTTATGAGCGAACTGCTCTGACCACTGAGCTACGGGCCCGATAGGTAAAAGAACAAAGGACAAGTTCTCTGCGCTGATTGTATATGCCTGGAGGAAAAAGAAAAAGGCTTCAGTGGAGCAGGTATGACGCAGCTCCGATGGCCGCGTAAAGAACCGGAACATGGGTGAGATAGACTATCAGAGAATTCCTGCTGGTTAGGAGCAAAAGATTTCCAGACTGGCCTTCCGCAAGCTTCAACATGGGGAATCTTCTTCGATCACCCTGGTACAGCAGGTGCCCCACCGCGATACCAATCAAGACCACTCCGAGCCATGGAAACAGGGGGAAGTAGTCGACACTTGAAAAAGGATAGGAAAACCCAACGAAAATAAGCCATGCTGTTGGTACCGAAATGCCGTGGACAAATGATGTAAAGAGAAACATCGTGGCGGCCAACAGACCGCAAAGCAGCGGCCTACCCGACAGGGGGATCAGCAAGAAGATGCTGAGGCCGATGAAATGGAGGACTCCAAAGCGGACATATTGATCAGGAATGACCAGCCAGGTCACGAAGGTTACCAACAGACCGCAGCCAAAAACAATTCCCGCCCGCTTAGTCTGCCGACTGGCGAAAGAAAGAAAAACTTCACCTTTTTGCCGGTGCCTCTGCCAGGAAATAGCTAAACAAATTCCCACAAGTCCCAGGAAGGATAACTGAACAAAATAGGCCAGGATAAGCCAAGCCCCCTGCCTGAGTTCAAGCAAAACGAGTTCAAAGAAATCAAGCAGATAGGCAGTATGGTAAATAATCATACCGGCAATGGCTAGGGATCGGAGAAGATCGAGCTCGATGAAGCGAAAGCGAATCATGTTGTCGGGAATAACACTCTTATTAAGCTACCTCAAGCCAGCTCAGGATCAAGTCCCTCTTTTTGTTTGACTCAGAAATCTCCTATACCTATACTGGGTATAGGTAATTAATAAATACTTATGATTCAGCCCTACAAAGGCAAGGCCCTCTCCCGCCTTAAGCGCGCCAAAGGTCAGATCGATGGCATTATAAAGATGGTCGAGGAAGAAAAATACTGCGCCGACATCCTCACCCAGGTATTGGCCCTGCAGGGATCAATAAAGGGCGTGGCTCCGCTCATTTTGGAAAGCCATCTGAACACCTGCGGCGCTGAACACCTGGGATCGAACAATCCTGGTAAAAAAGAAAAGTTTATAAAAGAAATCGTTCGCGTCTGTGGACTCTCCGGACGGTAGCCCATATTTTTTACATCGTATGTCCAGACGTTTTTCAAAAATCTTTCTTCTGGCTTCGCTAGCGCTCTCGCTGAGCGCCTGTACCGCCGAACCTACCGTCCAAAACTCCCAGCCGACTCAGGAGGTATCCCTGCACGATGGCGACAGTTACACGCTGACCGCTCAGGAGGTGGTAAAGACGATTGAAGAAAAACAGGTGAAAATGTTCGCTTACAACGGCTCCATCCCCGGCCCTACCCTCCGAATTCCTCAGGGAGCGAGCATCGCTCTAAACTTGATAAATCAAACCCCAATTCCCACCTTGTTGCACTCCCATGGAGTGCGGATGAAGAGCGAGTTTGACGGCACTCACCTGGTTCAAGATCCAATTCAGCTAGGTGAAAGCTTCAAATATGAACTCGACTTCCCCGATGCCGGTGTCTACTGGTATCACCCTCACCTTCGCGAAGACTACGCTCAGGAAATGGGATTATACGGGCTGTTTATCGTCGAACCTTCTGATCCCGACTACTGGAATCCGGCAGATCGAGAAGTCGCTCTGGTCATTGATGATATTTTAATGACAGAAAATGGTATAGCACCGTTCTCCGACATCGTTGACCACGCTCTGATGGGACGCTACGGCAACACCTTTCTCGTCAACGGCGACACAGACTACAGCATGGATGCCGTGGCAGGAGAAATACTGCGCTTCCACCTTTTAAACGCGTCAAGCGCCCGTCCTTATCGACTGGTTCTTCCCGATCTGCCAATGAAGCTAGTGGGAAGCGACGGGGGAAAGCTTGAGCAGGAACAGTTTGAGAGCGAGCTGATCCTCTCCCCTTCTGAGCGGGCTACCGTGGAAGTGCTCTTTTCCGAGCCGGGAACTTATGCTCTCTTAAATGAAACACCGCAGTCGACTCAAGTCCTGACTTCAATCGAAGTCTCCGGCGAGAATGTGGCTACCTCAAAAGTGGAGGAGTTTTCCAAACTTCGAATCAATGAAGGACTACTCGCCGAATTCAAGCCCTATCGAGACCGCCTGAATACTGCTCCCGACAAAATTCTGCGCCTGAGCATGGACATGGGACATGGTGGCATGGCCATGATGGACATGGGATCATCAGAAAAAATCGAGTGGGAAGACGAGATGGGCATGATGAATGCTCATATGACAACCGACATGGTGACCTGGAAGCTGGTGGACGAACAGACCGGAAAGGTAAATGAAGATATCGACTGGTCTTTTCAGCGGGGAGAAATCATTAAAATCAGACTGATCAACGACCCATCCTCCACGCATCCGATGCAGCACCCTATACATATCCATGGCCAGCGCTTTCTGGTTCTCGCGACGAACGGAGTGGCAACTGATAATCTGGCCTGGAAAGACACCGCCTTGGTTCAGACCGGCGACACGGTTGACCTCCTGGTGGAAATGAGCAATCCCGGCCAATGGATGTTGCACTGTCACATATCTGAACACCTGGAATCAGGAATGAGTCTCGCTTTTTCCGTGAAAGAATAAGAGTTTTTTCTTTTGTGCTTATTTTTTTATTTTATTTCTATGATGTCCTCTAT
This sequence comes from bacterium, assembly GCA_030699855.1. GTDB lineage: Bacteria > Patescibacteriota > Gracilibacteria > JAUYGZ01 > JAUYGZ01 > JAUYKR01. The sequence goes on along the minus strand of JAUYKR010000140.1, from coordinate 6,107 downwards.
GCTCTGGCAGCTCTCTGTGGGCTGGCACCTTCATATCATTTTCGGTGGCACTGCTCTCGTCGGTGGAATACTGTTTATCATTTGGGCAAGCAAGATGGAGAAAGAACAACTCAAGCAATGGGTCTTGTGGACGGTGATCGTGGGAATTCTGGGAGTGCTTCTGACCGGCCCTTGGGGATTTAAGGGGATGGAATATATGAAGGGAGTTTGGCACAAGGATGGGATGATGAACGGAAAAATGATGGAGATGATGAACAAGGGTGGAGGAATGATGAACGAAGAGATGATGGAGATGATGAATAATGGAGGGATGACAAAGTAATCACTTGTGAAACCCAATCATATGAACCATCGGTCAGCCACCCTCTCCATCCCCGACATGAATTGCGCTTCCTGCGTAAATCACATTGAGGGTGACGTGGGAAAGATGAAGGGCGTTCATCACATCACGGTCAACTTTGCCTCAAATAAAGCGGAGGTCATGTTTGATCCAGAACAAGTTTCGATAGAAGAGATTATTCAGCAGATTAAGAAGACGGGATATACCGCCACAGTTCTGGATGACAATGGAGAGAGGCATGAGCACGGGGGAAATCATGGTCACATGAACCATGACACAGTCGATCATGCGACCGTGACACATGGGGAGGGCCACTCAGAACATGTCGCCGCGGAAGGCGCTCAAGAAGTTCGATCGAAACTGATAAAAGTCGGTTATGGAGCCGTCGCAAGTGTTGCCATCATCGGTCTGAGCTTTATGGTCGAGATACCGAATGAAGGAACTGTCATGATGCTTCTTGCCTTGTCTGTCTTGCTGTACACGGGAAGGGAGTTTTACCTTCGCGGTATTCCTCCTTTTCTTTTCAAGGGCCGACCGAACATGGACACACTCGTGGCTTTGGGAGTGAGCGCTGCTTTCTTGTATTCGAGCTACAATGTGCTCTTCACCAGGTCTCATGAGGAATATTTTATGGATGCTTCCATCATCGCCACCTTCATCATGTTCGGAAGGTACTTGGAGGCAAAAGCCAAGGGTGGCGCCAGCGCTGCCATCAGGAAGTTGCTGGAACTCTCGGCAAAAGTCGCCCACAGAGTGGCGGGAGAAAACAAGACCGAAGACATTCCCATCGACCAGGTCCGGGCTGGTGACCAGTTGTTGGTGAAACCGGGAGAGAAAATTCCTGTCGATGGGGTCATCGTAAAAGGAATGGGAACTCTTGATGAGTCAATGGTGACCGGAGAGAGTATTCCGGTTGATAAATCTGAGGGTGACAAGGTCATTGGGGCCACCATAAACGGTAATACCGTTATTACGATCAAGGCGGAAAAGGTGGGCAAGGAAACCATGTTAGCTCAGATCGTGAAGTTGGTTGAGCAGGCTCAGATGAGCAAGGCTCCGATTCAAAAACTGGTAGACCTACTCTCTCAATACTTCGTTTGGGCTGTGATCATCATCGCCTTGCTCACAGCAGGAGTCTGGTATTGGTACAGCGGCGATTCCTCCAGAGCCATCATGTACGCGGTGACTGTTTTAATTATCGCTTGTCCCTGCGCGCTGGGTTTGGCAACGCCCATTTCGATTGTGGTTGGTTCAGGGAAGGGTGCTGAACTGGGAATCCTGCTCAAACGCGCGGAGAGCTTGGAAAAAATTCATCAGGTGACGGTCCTAGCCTTCGACAAAACCGGAACCATTACTAAAGGACATCCGGAGGTTCAAGTTTTTGAAGCGACAACGAATGAAGATAGAGATAAGGTGCTGGCGATAGCCCTAAGCTTGGAAGAACAATCCGAACATCCCCTCGCAAAAAGCGTGGTCGATTACGCGCGGAGCAAGAACATTCAAGGACTGACTGTTTCGGAAGTTGAAGCGGTGACTGGTAAAGGAATTACAGGAGTGATGGCCGGAGCTCGCTATTATTTGGGCAGCGCTTCTTACATTCGCTCCGTAAAAGGAGACCTCGGCCCTGTCCAGAAGATCATTGATGAACTCCATCAGAAAGGCCAAACGGTGTTGGTGATTTCAGATCGCCAGCAGGTACTGGGTTACTTTGGAGTACAAGACGGGGTGAAGGAAACTTCCAAAAAAGCCATCGCCCTCCTCCACAAGCGAGGGGTGACCACGGTGATGATGACGGGAGATCATGAGGCGGTAGCCAGAGCCATTGCCAAACAAGTTGGAATCGACGAGGTGATGGCCGAAGTCAGTCCGGAGCAAAAAGTTGAAAAAATTAAAGAACTTCAGAACTCTGGAAAGATCGTGGCCATGGTCGGCGACGGCATCAATGACTCCCCCGCCTTGGCTCAGGCCGATGTGGGCATTGCCATGGGCACTGGGACGGATATTGCTATCGAAAGTGGAGACGTGGTGCTGGTGAAGGGGGACCTGCTCAAAGCCGTAGAGGCCATGGAGCTGTCGGAAGCAACGCTGAAAAACATCAAACAGAATCTGTTCTGGGCTTTTATCTATAATAGCGTCGGCATTCCCGTGGCGGCCCTTGGCCTGCTCAATCCTATGGTTTCAGCAGGGGCGATGGCCTTGAGTTCGATCAGCGTGGTACTGAATGCGCTGAGATTGAGAAGGTTTAAGGTTTAAGTGACGACTCATAAACAAAGCCATTTAAAAAATTTTATTTTCTTCTATGGAACGTTTTGCATTTCTATTCCTTATCATCGGCATACTGATCACCGGCTGTCAATCCACCGACGATAGTAAGAACCCTGATGTCTCTTTGACACCGGTGAGCAGTTTTTCTCATGCCCATGGTCTTGCGGTAGATCCGTTTGATGAAAACAAACTGTACATCGCCACTCACGAAGGGCTTTTCGTCCTGATCGATGGGAAAAATCTCTACCGTGTTGGGAAAAAACAGGATGATTACATGGGATTTTCTGCTCATCCCAGTGTGATGAATACATTCTATACCAGTGGCCATCCCCGCACGGGAGGCAATATCGGCATTCAGCGATCTCAGGATGGAGGAGTCACTTGGCAAAAACTTTCGGATGGAATTTCTGGGCCAGTGGATTTTCATTCGATGACCATCAGCCCTGCTGATCCGAATCTGCTCTACGGTTGGTATGGCGCTCTCCAGCGAAGCCAGGATGGAGGAAAAAACTGGGAACTGGTGCCGAGCGATCTCAAGCAAGTCATCAGCCTCACGGCACATCCAAAGGAAAAGGACACCATTTTTGCCACCACCGCGAAGGGTATTCAGGTCAGCAAAGACCAGGGGAAGACTTGGGGTACTCTTTCGGAGCAATTGGGCTCCGCGGCTGTCATCGCACTTGCCGTTTCACCGAGTGACTCCAATCACATGCTTTCCTCATCCGATCCTTTGGGATTTCAGAAGAGTATCGATGGTGGGAAATCCTGGCAGAAAATTGAACAAGACGCTGGAGTAATACTTTTTATCGCTTACAATCCAAAAAATCCAAATAGGGTGTACGCCCTGAACACTGAAGGGGTTATTTATAGCAGTACGGATGCGGGGGAACATTGGAGTATGTTCTTTGGACAGTGACAAGGCTTCTGAAAAAAATTGCTATTAATTTTTTATAATGGTTAGAAATATTCTCCTTAACAGCGGCCTGCTTGGTCTCTGCCTCCTCGCCGCGTGGGGAACGAGATTTCTGGATCAATGGTTTGGATTCATGAATTTTCAATCACTCTGGAGCATTATTGTTGGTGGGTTTTTTATTCTCTTCGGACTTATTTTTCGCTGCTGGGCAACAGCGAACTATTATAAACATCAATTAAGAGTTCTAGAGCTCCGTGCTCAGCGGCAACTCGTCACTTCCGGGCCATTTCATTACACCAGAAATCCTCTATATGTTGGGATCATGGCTCTTTGGCTTGGGGCTGTGCTGATATTTGGGACTGTCGTAGGAGCTCTTCTTGTTATCACTTTATATGTCTTCATTGACGTCTGGCTGAGGTTCTTTGAGGAGAAAGATCTGGAGAAGAAATTTGGAAATGAATACCGTGATTATGTAAAAGCAGCCCCAAGATGGTTGTGAGCAAATGAGAGCATTGCTTCGAGAACGTTTGCAAGGTACATTTGAAATAATTCCTTATTTCCTCACTTATGCGATTCAGCATCCCTCCCTGGAAAGGCATTGGCATCGGTGCTTTTTTGACGGTCTTGATCGGCACCGCCGGCTTTTTTGCCTATGACTATTTTTTATATAGTTACGAATACGATAACTATTATTCTGAAAGTGGTGGATATGGCGCTGATTCTTTAACGAGTGCTTCACTGGCCGAAGAAAGTCGCTTTGCCCCATCTGGTTCTTTCGAAACTACGGTCTCAAAGAATTCCTCCGGTAACGGATCGGCTAGTATTGGCATTCCCAATCCACTTCCCCCGATTGATCCGGATCAAAGCGGAGCTGTTGATATCCCTCAGCGCCAGATTATTCAGACCGGCAGGCTTTCCCTGATCGTAGCTGACGCTGAACAAACACTTCTGGATATGAGAAATGTCGTGGAGAAAAATCAGGGCTTTGTGACGGAATCCAAGATTAGTGAATTTCTTGACGATCGTCACTCGGCTTGGATGCAGGCGCGAATTCCGGCTCCGGTGTTCAACGCAGTATTGATGGAGGTAAAGGAACTCGCTATTGAGGTGGAATCCGAAAATGTCACCGCCGATGACGTCACTCGGCAAGTGGTTGATACCGAAGCAAGACTGGTAAATCTTCGCGCTCAAGAAGAGCAGTTTCGAAAAATTTTGAATCAGGCGGGAACTATAACGGAGGTCCTGGAAGTGACCCGTGAAATTAATCGCGTTCGTGAAGAAATAGAGCGCATTGAGGCTCAGTTGAAAAATCTGACTGAACGGGTGGCCTTTTCCACGCTTACCATTAATTTAATCGATGAAGGCGAGGTGGAGATCTTCGGAATCTACTGGACTCCTCTGCTATCGGCTAAACAGGCCGTTAGAAGCATGCTTGAGGATCTCGCATATTTTGTTGATAGCGCAGTCTTCATTGCCCTTAAGCTTCCCGTTGTTCTGGCCTGGGCAGCAGTAGTCATGTTGTTGGGGTGGCTGGGATGGAGGCTGGGAAGATGGGGCTGGAGAAGGGTAAGAGGATAATAAATGGCTTTTCTATGCCAAAAAAACTTTTCAAAGTCGTGAAGTGGGACGGCTCCACGGAATTCTTTCAGAGCGAAAAGCTGTTCAGCTCACTGAAGCGTTCCGGAGCCTCCGACAAAATCGCTCAGCGCATCGTGGATCATGTGGAAGGTGAACTGGAGGACGGCATGAAGACCGACGACATTTACCGGCACGCCTTTGAATTTTTGAAGAAGAACGATCTCGGAGTCGCGGGTCGGTACGATCTGAAAAAAGCCATCATGCGCCTGGGGCCGAGCGGCTATCCCTTTGAGACTTTTGTGGCGGGAATTTTTCAACACCTGGGCTACCGGACCGAGGTAGGGAAAATCGTACAGGGGAGCTGCATTGAGCACGAGGTGGACGTGCTGGCGGAGAATGACAAGGAGGTGGTGATGATGGAGTGCAAATACCATAATTATCACGACACCAGCAGCGACGTGAAAACGGCTCTTTATGTCCATGCTCGTATGGAAGACTTGAAAAAGGGATGGCAGAAGAGACACCCGAACAGTAAGAAGAGCTTTCGTGGCTGCCTGATGACGAATACGAAGTTTAGCTCCAGCGCGGAAAAGTATGCTCGCTGCGTTGGTTTGAACATCATCTCCTGGAGTCAGCCTCCCGGCCAAAGCTTGCGCGAACTGATTGATCGGGCAGGACTTCATCCCATCACCTGCTTGACCACTCTGACGGAAGGACATATAAAAACGCTCTTGAATGATGGAAAAGTCCTCTGTCGGGACATCCCGGAGGGGCTCAAAGGGCTCAAGTTGAGCAAAGAACAGCGGGAAAAGATCCTGGAGGAAGCTCAGGAGCTTTGTCAGTTGCGATAGTTGACTTCGGCCTGCTATGATGGGAAAGCTTTTTCATGCAATGAAGTTTTCCCTCCCCATCAAGGCCTATCAGCAGTTTGAAGAGTCCCGACGAAAGTGCCTGGGACTCAGCGACAGCCTTCGCATCCAGGCCAAGAGCGCCATCGGGCTTTTGTTGAAG
>JAUYKR010000134.1 GCA_030699855.1 bacterium | reverse complement strand
GCGGTCGTCTTCGCCGCGCTGAAGAGCCACCGCTTTCAAAACGTGGCTCGTCCGCTCTCTGCCTTTAAGATTTGCAAGACTCTCATCTGCCACCTGGGCTACGGCAACATTGTCAACTGGCTGAGCAAGCCTAGCTCTTTGAAAAAGTCTGAGGAAATTGAAACAATGGTCGAAGTAACATCTGACGCTCGCCCGTGAACTTCGACGCCCTGCTCGCCCATCCTCTCTCTTCGCTTTCCATCGCCCTGGTGCTGGGCGCCTTCATCGGCCTGCAATTTCAAAAGCACTCGGAAGAAAAACATTTTCATCCGTTCGCGGGACTGCGCACCTGCATGGCCATTACCGTCCTTGGCTTTTTGGTGGCTTTTTTGGAGCAGTTTAACAGTTCCTTGCCACTCATCATCAGCGGATTTTTCCTGATCCTCATTCTCCTCAGCTACTTCCAGTCCGTATGGCAAGACGGCCGCCCTGGCGCCACCACCGAGTTAAGCCTGGTCATTCTCTTCATCGTCGGCATCCTGGTCGGCTACGGGCGGGTCAACATCCCCATCATCATCACCATCCTGCTCAGCATCATCGCTACCGCCCGGGAGCAGTTGTACCAGTTCAGTTCCCGCTTTTCCAAATTTGAAATCATCGAGACGGTCAAGTTCGCGATCATTATCTTCATGATCCTGCCCTTGCTCCCCGACCGTACCATTGACCCCTGGAACCTCATTAATCCCCGCACCACCTGGCTGCTGGTCATCCTCATTTCCGGCATCAGCTTCGCCGGCTATATGGCCAGCAAGTTCATCGGCAAGCACAAGAGCATCCTTCTGTCCGGATTCATCGGCGGGCTGGTGTCCAGCACGGCCGTGACCACCACCATGTCCATTCAGAACAAAAAACAACCGCGGCTGGTGGACCCCTACACCCTGGCCATTCTGCTGGCCAGCCTGATGATGTACATTCGAGTACTGTTTGAAGTCTTCGTGGTCAACAGAGCCCTCCTCGACACCCTGCTCATTCCCATCGGCGGCATGCTGCTGACTTCCACCTGTTTCGGCCTCTATTATTTTTATCAGTCCACCCGCAACCATCAGCCCAAACTGGAAAAAGAACTCGACATCAGCACACCCTTGGCCCTGGCTCCGGCGATCAAATTTAGTCTGTTCTTCATCGCCATTCTGGCCTTAATCAGAGTGGCCGATCTATACTGGGGAGACAAAGGCATCTATTTGACCGCTCTCTTTTCCGGTCTGGCCGACGTCGATGCCATTTCCATTTCTCTCTCCAATCTGTCGGCGGAAGGGAGCATCCAAGCCGAACTGGCCGTCAGAGCCATCACCTACGCCGTCATCTCCAATACGCTGGTGAAATTAGTGTATATCCATTTGTTCGGCAGCAAAGTGCTGAGGAACAAGGTCTTGCTTGGGTTTTCCACCACTTCCCTGGTTGGCCTGGCTCTTAGCTTTGCCATATAGATCGCCACAAAAATACCCAGGCGCAAGGAAGAGCAATTTCACCTCCAAAGCATTTTTAGTAGTCTGCTGATAGTTTTATCTTTTCCTCTTTTTTATGAAGAACTTCCTGTCCCTAATGCTCGCTATCACGCTCAGTTTTACTCTGATCTCCTGCTCCCAAGAACCTTTGGAAGATGACCAGGCCGTATGGAACCAGACTTGGCAGAAGTTCAGCGACATCAGCGAGAGTTTTGAAGTCGGACATGTCCTGGTTCAGGGTAATGTGGAGCTGAACAGTGGAAAAGAAAAGGCCAGTCTGGAAGGAAAAGTAAACTTGGGCTTTGACAGCCGGGATCCGGAAAAAGGCGTTCTACAACTGGGGATTGACCTCCAGGCCGACGGCAACTTGGGCGACCAGGCCGGAAAGGTGGGCGTTAAAGCTGAACTGAGGGGCTTGGGAGGATTGCTCTACGCCCGCGTGGAAAATTTTGATCTCCTAACCGACAATGCCCAAACCAATCTGTTCGTGAACATGATGGCCGCAGAGCTGACATCAAAGTGGTTTTCCTTTCCCATCGACGGCTCGGGAGCCATCAGCATCAAGGCTGACCCCCTCCAGGGAAAGCTGATGGGAGAGGTTGCCAAGAAACACCAGTTTCTCATCATCAAGGAAGTCCTTGGAAATCGCCACTACCAGCTGGAGGTGGATGTGCCCATCCTGAAAGAATACCTGCAAGAAGTGGCGGCTGTTTCTGAACAGCCGATGAATAAGGAAACCCTGACCGCCATCGACGAGTACTTTGAAGAGCCCGATTACCAGCTGAGCGTCAAAGTGGGCTCTGAATTTCAAATCGAGGAATTAAACCTGACCCTCAACGCGGATGACCTGGAAGTCGGGCAGAAACTGGCGGCTCATCTTCATTTGACGCTCGGTGAAAACCAGACTGAAGGAGACTTCAATCTTGATTTGACTGGCGAAGAGCCCATGAGCCTAACCGGATCTTTCCAGGCCCAGCACGACGAAAATGACGTCGAGATCAGTGAGCCAGAAGCCAGCGAACCTTTTGACCTGCAAAACCTGATCCCCTTCGGCGGTATGGGAGCAAACCTGGGCAGTGAAGAACTGAGTGAAGAACTGCTGGATGGCCTTGAAGAGTAATCTGAAGCAATCAAAAAAACATGTCCACCCTCAACCTCAGCTATACCCCGAAGGTCAGTGATCTGATCGTGCACTACACCATTACCCCGCGCAGCCAACTTTCCTTCCTCAAATGCGTCGAGCTGCTGGCAGCGGAATCGGGAGAGCGACTGAGGCCATGGGTGTTTGAAGTCCGGCAAGAACAATCGCGCTGTTCGATAGCCTTTCCCGAACAGCTGTTTGAAGCCGGAAACATCAGTCAGATTCTCAGCGTCATCGCCGGAAGCATATTCGATACTTCCGTGGCCCAGGCCGTGAGTATCGAAAGAATCGATTGGCCGCAGACAATGCTAGCCCAGCTTCCCGGCCCCCGGTATGGGCTGAAGAAAGTTCGAGAACTGCTGAAGGTCGATCAACGGCCGCTGAGCTGCTATGTCTTCCGCCCGCAGGCAGGGCTGTGTGCCCAGGACTGCTTGGAGCAGGCCTACCAGGCCTGGTCCGGCGGCTGCGACCTGGTCCAGGACAGCCCGATGATGACCTCGACGGAATTAAACCCCTTTCGGGAGCGGCTGGAACTGCTCAGCCGCGAGCGAAAGTTGTGTCGGCAGCAGAGTGGAGAAGAAAAGACCTATATTCCCAACATCAGCGCCGACACGGTGGAAGAAATGGAAGACCGGGCCAAGCGTGTTCGCGAAGCGGGACTGCGCTTTGTCACCGTCAATACCTTTCAGGTAGGTTTCGCGGCCCTCAGTTCGCTCAGCGCCATCTGCGCCGAGCAGGAGCTGATCCTCTGCGGCAACCGCAGTGGACACGGTCTGCTGACCCGCGGGAATAATCGCTTAAGCCTGCCCGTGCTGAGCACACTGGTACGCCTGCTAGGGCTGGAGATGTTCCCCATTGGTCACCAGTTGAGTCAAGAAGTCCTTGAATCCTCCCAGGCTCTGCAGGCCTCGTGTGCTGAATCCGGACAAAGAGCGGACCGCGACCACCCCCTGGCCAGTTTTCCGGTATGCTCCGGGGCTCTTCATCCGGGAAGGGTGGAGGATCTGATCAAAGCATTGGGAGAAGACCTGGTCATTCAGGCTGGAGAGGGCATAGCCAGTCACCCCTATGGCATCAAAAAAGGTGCTGAGGCTTTGCAAACCGCCATAGTCGCCGCCAGCAAGGGCCGCGACAAAAAAAGAGCCGCCAGCAGGAATGACAGCTTGAAAGAGGCACTCCGAAAGTGGGATCGCAAGCCTAGTTCGCTCTCATCCCTCGCAACACCGTCTTCCAGTCGTAGGGAAAACGATACGTCTCTGCCGCTCGAACCAGCGCCACAAACAGCGACCAGGGACTCCCTTCAAATTTAAAACCGTTGCCCTTTTCCGCGATCGGGTCAAAGGGGTGAATTTCCCCTCTTTCGGCCAGGGGCACCAACTGGATTAACCGCAATTCTTTGAGTTTTTCCGCCGTCAGGTTTTCCAGAACGGTCATGTCACAGGCTTCGGAATCTACTTCTGAACTTCTGAGCATTTTTATCCAGCCCGGACAAGCTTTTTCCAGTCGCTTCAGCTCATCTTTTTGCGTCTCGCTGCCGGGCTCAACCAGCACCAGCTGCACGCCAATGGCGGAAATCCCGGCCATAATTTCCCGGATCAAGGCCCAGATGTGATCATCAATTTCCGATATCAGTACCACCGGAATGTTGGGATCGACCGACAGTCCCCATTGCCGCTGTTTCTGCTCTTTTCTTTGTATTTTGCTCACGGAAAGCGTTTAATGGATTATGGACTCGGAGACTAGGTATTGATCTAGTATAAGCCAAATTTAGGACATTTTCAAGCTCCTAGCCCTCGACAAGCACAGAAAATATGACAAATAATCTCTTTATCATCCTCGACGGCAACGCCATCATGCACCGCTCCTTTCACGCTATTCGCCCCCTGAATACCCGCGAGGGCGAGCTGGTGAACGCGGTGTTCGGCTTTGCCTCGATTTTGATGACCATTTTGACCCAGGAGCAGCCGCGCTATATCGCCTGTACATTCGACACCAAAGCCCCCACCTTTCGCCACGAAAAGTACGAGGACTACAAAGCCACCCGCGTCAAAGCTCCGGATGAGTTCTACGCCCAGATTCCCCGCATTCACCAGATGGTGGACACCTTGAATATTCCCAAGCTGACCAAGGATGGTTTCGAGGCCGACGA
>JAUYKR010000132.1 GCA_030699855.1 bacterium | reverse complement strand
TTACTTCCAGGCGGAACTATTTGAAAGCACCTCCTGCTCGGTGACAAAATCGCTGGCGAGCTAGAGCATCATCGGTCCTCCTACTCCGGCAAGCGCCGCTCCGCGATTTCTGCGACAATCATGCCGATAAACGCTTCGCGGTCATGTTCGACTTGCTGCTTGCTGTGGTAAGAACGGGCGTTCACCTTTCCGGAGGCGATTTCCTTGTCGCCGATGACGATCATGTACGGCACCTTCGCTCCTTCCGAATTGCGAATACGCTTGCCCAGGGTGAGATCGGGCTCGGCCAGTTCGGCGCGGACACCCGCGTCCTTGAGTTGCTCCAGGATGTCCAGAGCGGCGTCGCGATGCGCTTCCGCTACTGGGATCACCTCGACCTGCACCGGAGCCAGCCAGGTGGGAAAGGCTCCGCCAAAATGCTCGATGAGAAGGCCAAAGAAACGCTCGTAGGAACCATAAACGGCCCGATGAAGAATTACTGGCCGCTGCTTGGTTCCGTGTTCGTCGATATAGCTGATGTCAAAGCGCTCGGGCATGTTGTAGTCGATTTGGGGGATAGTGGCCAACTGCCACTCGCGGCCGAGGACGTCGCGAGCCTTGACGTCGATCTTGGGGCCATAGAAGGCGGCCTCTCCCAGATATTCCTTGAATTCCATACCGCGCTTTTTCAAAGCCTGGCGGAGGAAGTCCTCTGCCTTGTTCCAGTTTTCGTCCGTGCCAACGTACTTGTCTTTGTTGGCGGGATCGCGAAGGCTGAGGGTAAAGACCAGATCCTTGAAGCCAAACACGTCATACATCTCCTTGGCCAAATCCAGACAGCGGTTGATTTCCTCGCCCATCTGCTCCGGAGTGCAGAAGATATGAGCATCGTCGATCGTCAGCGCCCGCACGCGGGTCAGGCCGCTCAGTTCTCCCGATTTTTCGTAGCGGTAACAGAGTCCATCTTCACGAAGACGCAGGGGTAATTCGCGGTAGCTGCGCGGTTTGGCATCGTAAATCTGGATATGATGGGGGCAGTTCATGGGCCGCAGCATAAATTCAGTTTCATCGTCCTTGAGCGGCGGAAACATGGTCTCGGCGTAGTAGGGGTAGTGACCGGAAGTGCGGTAGAGGCCGAGATCGCCCAAATTGGGAGTGGTCACGTAGCTGTAGCCCCAGGCCTTGTGCTTTTCCTGGCTGAGTTTGTCGAGTTCTTGGCGGATGACCGTTCCGCGCGGGGTCAGGAGAGGTAGCCCTGGGCCAACTTTTTCGGAAAGGACGTAAAGGTCGAGCTCCACGCCCAGTTTGCGATGGTCTCGCTTCTTGGCCTCTGCCATCATCGTTTCCCAGGCCTTAAGTTCTTCGGCGGTTTCGAAGGAAACACCGTAGATGCGCTGCATGGAGGCCTTATTTTCGTCGGCCTGCCAGTAGGCGGAGGAAATTTTATCGAGTTTGAAGCTCTGCGGATCGATCTCCTTGGTATTGTCCACATGCCCGCCTTCGCAGAGATCGACGAAGACCGGTTTGTTGTCCGACTCGCGGACGTTTTCGTAGAAGCTTACTTCCTTGATGCCCTGCTGCTCGATGAACTTGTCCACCAGCTCGATCTTGTAGGGCTGCTTGATGGTTTTGAGAAAGGCCTTGGCTTCGCGGATGGGCTCGTCACGACGGACGAAGAATTGATTCTGTTTGACGAACTGCCGCATTTTCTTTTCCAGAATTTCCAGATCTTCCGGAATCAAGGTGCGAGGCAGATCGAAGTCATAATAAAAGCCGTTTTCCGTCACCGGTCCGGTTCCGAGCTTGGCCTCGGGAAATAGGTCGAGCACCGCCTGGGCCAGCATGTGGGCCAGTGAGTGGCGGATGTTATAGAGATGTGAGGCTTTTTCTGGTTTCATAGAGCTGAAAGATTAGCGGATATATGGTAGTACAAAACGAAAATTCCCGCGAGGCGATCAGTCAGACTGCGTGAGCATATTGCCGAGGCTTTCTCCGGCCAGCCTGCCCGTGGCCCAGGCGGCTTGGAGGTTGTAGCCGCCGGTAAAGCCGTCGATATCCAAAACCTCTCCGGCGAAGGAGAGACCTGGGCAGATTTTTGAAGCCATGGTTCTGGGGTCGACTTCTTCCAGAGGTACGCCTCCGGCGGTGACAAACTCCTCACCGGCCATTTTGCCGACCAGGCTGAGGGAAAAGCCTTTGAGAGATTGAAGAATTTTTTCCTGATGAGCCTTGCTCAGTTCGGCGATAGATCGGTCAGGCGGTATAGCGAGCTCTCTGAGTAAAATACCGCTGAGCGATCGGGGCAGAAACATGTCGACGACATTCAAGCACTGTTTTTTCCGATGCTGGTCTGTCAGCTCCCGCCAGCGCTGGGCTAGCTCTTCTTTCCTGAGCTCCGGAAAGAAGTCTATGTACAGGGTCAGCGGCCGCTGCGGAGAAAATTCCTCGTAGGCCGACAGGCTGGAGAGGGCGAAGATGGCGGGGCCGCTGATGCCTTGATGGGTGAAAACAAAGGGGCCTTGGAAGTGGTAGTTCCGCGCTCCGTCGGACGAGTTGAGGGTGATTCCGGCTTGCTGCCAAGACACTCCGGCCAACTCCTTCACCCAGGGCTGGGCGGCCACGAAGGCGTGAAGCGAGGCCGCTAAAGGAGTGACGCTGTGCCCCAACGCTTTGGCGAAGGCGTAGCCATCTCCAGTGGAGCCGGTACGGCGGTAGGCATTGCCGCCGGTGGCGACCACCACTCCGTCGACTGACAGTTCGGATGATGAAGTTTGACCGTACGTAATGAGAAATTTTTCCCCAACTCTTTCCACCGACTGAACAGCGGAGCGCAGCAAAACTTCCGCCCCAAGACTGCTGAGGGTTTTGGACAGCGCGCCCACCACATCATCGCCGTCGTTCGAGCGAGGGAAGACCCGTAGATCTTCTTCGATTTTCAAAGGCACGCCGTGATCTTCAAACCAGTCCATTACCGAGCGGGGAGGGAAGTGGTAGAAAGCAGACAGTAAGTACTTGCCGCCTCGGGGATAGAAAGACACCAGATCTTTTGGATCCTCCCGTCCGGTGGTGACGTTGCAGCGGCCTCCGCCGCTGATGATGACCTTCGCCCCCAAGTGATGGTTTTTTTCGAACAAGAGCACGCGTGCTCGCGGACAGGTTTCTTTGAGCGCCACGGCGGCCATCATGGCCGCTGCACCGCCGCCGATGACGGCGGCGACTGGGATTTCCGATGTTTCTTTGTAACGTTTTTCCGTTTCCATCGTATTATTAGAGTGTGAAAGAAATTATTTTTTGACTCCATGACACCAGCCGAACTTCAATCCCAGTACCGCGGAGCGAGAATCTTTATCGCCATGAGCTTCACAGCGCTCATCTTAGTCCTCGTGGGAATGTATGCCGTCAATTATCCAGGAGGCGTCACCGAGTTTGCCGTTCAGGCTTACGAGAACCCCACCCAAGTTATTTCCAATGTCATCACCGGCGTAGCTCAGCAGTAAATTTTTTGGATAAACCCGGCTCCTCCCCTCGATTGGCCTCAGCGCGAACGACGTGGAATCCGGGTTTTTTGTTTATCAAAGCACTTTTTAGAGCGGGATAATCTTTCTCAAGAATTTCTGGAGCCGCCGCGTCTACCGCAAGCCTTGGCCAGTCAGAAAACTGTTCTCCAATTGTGTTCTGGAGCAGTTCTCGATATTTATAGGGGCTCCCGGTCATTACGGCAACGCCAGGACCAGGATGACCTTGCTGATAATCTAGGAGGGCCTGGAGAGCTATAGCCCCATGGGGGTCGAGAAGATAAGTATAGTCCCTATAGGCCTGCCTGATGGCGGCCCTGATTTGCTCGTCCGTCTTGCTGGCACCCCAGAGGGTCTCGCGAGCTGATTCTACCTCTTCCCCTAAGTAGTAGCGGACGCGCTCCCAGTTGCTGGGATTGCCGATATCCATGGAGTTGGCGAGGGTAAGCTGAGACGGTCGTGGCGTAAATTTACCCGTTTTTAGGTAGTGGGGAACAATATCGTTGATGTTTGTTGCCGCCAAAATTTTTCCGATACGAGCACCTTGAAGTTTGGCCAGTAAGCAGGCGGTCAGGTTACCGAAGTTCCCGGAGGGAACGCAGACGGTCAGGTCTGTATCAGGCTCCGTACTAAGCACCTGGAGACAAGCGTAGATGTAGTACCAGGATTGGGGGATGAGTCGGCCGATGTTGATCGAGTTGGCGGATGTGAGATTGATGATTTTAAGTTCCGGGTCGACAAAAGCCCACTTAACGTTTTTCTGACAATCGTCGAAGGTGCCAGCGACGGCATAGACCTGAACATTGCCCTGGAGAGACAGCATCTGGCTTTCCTGGAAAGGCGAGACTTTACCCTTGGGGTAGAGAATGACCACTCTGATATTTCTCATTCCTGAGAATGCCGATGCAATTGCGACACCGGTGTCCCCGGAGGTGGCGGCTAGGATGGTGTACTGTTTGCCCTCTTGTCCGGCAAAATAATTGATCATTTGCGCCAGCATGCGCGCGCCAAAATCTTTGAAGGAAAGAGTGGGGCCATGAAAGAGTTCGAGAGCGGAAAGCTGACCGGAGAGTTTAACCACCTTGGGCTCGAGCTGATCATAAGCCAGGTGAGTCATGCGCTCGAGTTCATCTTCGGGAACATCCCGGCCATACCAGAGTTTGGCAAGCTCGAGGCAGAGCTGCTGATAGTTTGCGACTTTCAGCTCATCAAATCGCCTGACTTCCAGCTGCGGAATCGTTTCGGGGACATACAACCCGCCATCTGGAGCCAGGCCTTGGAGTAGGGCTTGTTTGAGGGAGATTTTTTCTGAAGGATTTTTTGTTGAGGAGAAGAGCATAATCTGACAGGGATATTATTGTCGCGATAAAATCTTAGCCCCCTCGGAATTGATCGGAGAAGTATAAACTTGGCTTTTTAAGCCTGCTGTCCCCTGCATAGCTTTCCCTATTTGATCAGCAGCTTCTTTGGAACCGCTGAGAGCAAAAATCGAAGGCCCTGACCCGGAAATACTGCAACCAATTGCTCCGGCCCTCAGGGCCGCCTGCTTGATATCGTAAAATCCAGGTATTAATTGCGCTCGCACCGGTTCAACTATCACATCTTGCAGCGAGCGGCCGACGAGTTCAAGATCCTCACCCATCAGACCAGCCACAAGCCCGGCCGTATTTCCCCACTGGGAGATGGCTTTCTTGAGCGAAACCTCCTGTGGAAGCATGTCCCTGGCATCTTTGGTGCAGATTTCGATATCCATGTGCAGGAGCGTGCAAAACAGCTCTGGAGGAGCAGGAATCGATATAACATCCAGGGGATCGTAACTGCGAATGAGAACAAACCCACCGTAGAGCGCTGGGGCAACATTATCGGCGTGGGCGGCCCCGCAGGCTTCTCCTTCTGCTTTCATGGCAAAAGGAAGGAGCTCTTTCCTTTCGAGCGGTAGCCCCAAGAGTTCGTTGGCGGCCAAGAGGGCGGCCACACTGCTGGCGGCACTGGAGCCCATACCACTTCCAAGAGGCATTTTCTTATGCAAAGTAATGGACAGCCCCTGATGTGACCCCAGATATTTCAAGAACTCAATAACCGCCACACTGGCGGTATTTTTCTCCGCCTCCCAAGATAACTAGCCACCGTCTCCCAAAATATTTTTTATTCGGACTCCTGGTTGCGAGCTTTTTTCGATCATCACTTCGTCACCCGGCTGTTCGACCGCGAAGCCGAAAACATCAAAGCCACAGGCGACGTTGGCAACCGTTGCGGGAGCAAAGCTGTGAACTTTTTGGAACATAGAGGTGAATAAATATATTAAGGAATTTTCTCCCAGAAAAATTTTTAAGACCCTATAACTGTCCCAGCATCCTGTGAACCCGCGACGCTTCGGACCCGAATGGTGATACCGGCATCGCGAGCCCGCTCGATGGCTGGACCGTGAAGCACGTGTCCACCGGCGGAGACAATTGAGAGTGCTTGCGAGTAACCAAGATGTGGCTGAAGTAAGGCGCCATCTGATGTTCTGGGGTCGCGATCAAAAATACCATCTACATTCGTTACTTTTACCATTTGCCTGGCGCCAAGGGCTGCTGCCAAGATACTAGCAGAGGTATCGGAACCATTGCGACCCAAGACAGCCGTTCTCCCATCTGGCCTTCCGACGAGGTAACCGGGCAGAAGGTATATCTGTGCTTGAACTTGGAGAACAAGATCCTGGATCCTTCTGTTTGTTGTGGGGGCATCGACTCGGACATTATCAAATCTTTCAGAATCTGCCGTAATGATAAGCTCGCGGGGGTCTAGAAGTACAACCTGGGCAACTGCTAACCTCACATCGCCGAGCCCCTCACCCTGAACGGCCCATGGCACGATTTGTCGATCTAACCCGGGCACAACTGTGCTGCCTGCACTACCCCGGTGAGGGCTTCTTTGCGGAGCTAAAAGTTCTGGGCTGAGGTCTTCCAAGCGCAGGCCAGCCGCCTGGATATGCGCTCTTGATTCCGAAGTGATGGATCCCAAAGCCCTCTGAAAAGCCAGTTCGCACAAAATTCCGTAAACAACCGAGCCGGAAAGCAGTTCGCCAAAGCCAGCCACCCGGGCAAGGTGCTCCTCGCTCAGGGGTTCTTGACGCAGCGCAACCTCATTCAGTACTTGTTCTAGTTCTCTTTGGAGTATCAGGAGTTTTACCACAACAGCATTGGTCTGACTGTTTGGTGATAGCTGCCCGCAAGCACGCACTAGTTCCACATGCTCGCCAACAATGACGTCAAGTTCTGCGACATAATTGTCGTCAAACACCACCCCA